>JAYSPJ010000719.1:0-20428 GCA_043722155.1 Bradyrhizobium sp. | reverse complement strand
GGAAAGCTTATCAAAACATTTGCACCCGAGCAGTGCGCTAACTACTTTCGACATGCCGGATACGCGTAGTGACCCATTTCAAGTGGAAACCGCTCTAATATGATCAGTTGAATAGAGCCACTTCGCAAAGCGTTTTGTCCATTCTCGGTAGCTAGCCTGCTCGTTCTTCGGAGCCAGTGCACCCTCTAGAAACGCATCGTCATATTTCGAACGGAATTCGGACATTGCGGTGCCAACCGCCTGCGGGTCCCCAGACGTCCAGACTTCTGAAAGCGAGGCCTCAGCGAGCTGTTGCAGCGTTCCCTTTCCCTTAAAAGAACTGATCTTTCGCAGATCTAACAAGGCCTCACCGGCCTCCGCCCACTGAGAGACATCAACCTCACGCGAAACCGTGAACGTTAGCT
Source organism: Bradyrhizobium sp. (assembly GCA_043722155.1). GTDB lineage: Bacteria > Pseudomonadota > Alphaproteobacteria > Rhizobiales > Xanthobacteraceae > Bradyrhizobium. Next base: position 20,024 of record JAYSPJ010000719.1, on the reverse strand, counting down.
TGTTGAGTGTGCCACCGGCCGCGTCGAGGCGCTCCATCAATGGACTATACAACGTGTGCAGTACGCTCTCTTCGCCAACAATCGCCTCAAAGACACGAACGTACGCTGTGGCACGCGCTACTACCAGCGCATTAAGCCGATCCTTCGCTTCCAAGCAATCCGCTAGGCGATTCTTCAAACTTTCAAGCGCTGCTGTTTCCTCGTTGATACGCTGCGATAACGCCGCGTAGCGTCGTCGCATCTCCTTGTCCATATTCACCAGCGCTTCTACGCGCTCAACTTCTGCTTCGAGCAAACCTAGGGGAAGCCTATCAAGCTCGGCATCATCCGGGACGAGCGGGGCATTGGGATTTTCAGGTTGCGCGATTCGCACGCCTCTCCACGCTGCGTTGGACTTTCGATTTTCGACCAGCTTCCCCTCAATCGCGTCATCAACATCACCGACGTAATCCAAGAGAAAATCATTCCACTGCTCACCGCGTAGGCCGCTCGACCTATGGCGCTCGCTCATCTTTCTCAAGGTTTCTACTGCACCAAAATTTCGAAAATTCCCTACCTCGTCTTGCATAGAAAGAAGCGCTTGTTCAATCTGCGCAAACGACCGTAGGCGCGTCCTAACTTTTTCCGCCGCCACAGTGAGAACGCCTAATCGTGCAATTCGCGTCTCGCTACCTTGCGCAACCAGCTTTGACCGGTCCCTTGCGTAACCAGCAATAGTCTTTGATTTTTCAGCAACTTGTTTCTTGAGACCATCGACAAGCCTCCACTTGTCCATTTCGGCGCCGATTCTTTCAGAGACGTCAGCTAGACTCATCTCTTCCCTATTACGGGCGCCACGGTGACGTGTCGCGCGAAGCTCTCGAAGCTCCTCGAAATCGAATGTTCCGTCGCGACCCGCGAGGGAATGGGATTCGAAGATTACTCTTTCTATTTCCCGCAGCAATTCATCCGTCATGCCCGCCGCAGAACACAGATCCTCGACGAATTTCTGCGACAGATATCGGGCGCGCGGTGAATCGGACGCCTCCCAACTGCTCGATCCATCCAGTTTACGCTGGACAGATTCATCCTCCTGCCATTCAAGTGTTATGCTCGCGCCGCCCAGAAGATGGTGCGCACGTTTCAAAAACGAAGCGTCACTTAGGCGTTCCGAGATGGCATCACAGCCACACGCAATCATATCCGCCAATGCCGTCTTGCCCGAACCTCGCGCTCCGATGATAGCAACCAGCCCGGGGTTAAATTCTATGCGCGATGTTTCAGCCCACTCCGCATCATCGATTACTATTGATGCAATGACCTGCGACGGAGGCGCGGCCATAGGCGCATGTTCGCCGACGAAAGCTCGACCGATGGGATCGATGCAGGCCTGCCGCAGGGAGTCAAAACTTGGCGCGCCCTTGATCCAAGAGTGTCGATCCTCTGCTGGCACTCCTACACCGTTGAGGTCGTGCGCATCACTGCCATGCAGGCAAGGCTTTATACCCCCGTAATCCGCTTGCAGCTTCTCCGCGTTCACACTTCGTTCGCCGAGCCAAAACTCTCGCTGCGCCGGACTGCTTGCGAAGATAATGTGTGAGAATTTCTCGACCTCCTGCCGCAGGGTAGTGTCTGCTCCGTCCCGCACTCCGGAAGTTCCGTCTGCCCCAGTACCCGCAACGGCGATCAGAATATTAGCTTTGGCCCAGGCACTTGCGTCATATGCTTTTCGCAATTCGTCGAATGTCACTTTGAATTGCTCTACCCCCTTGGCCAGGGCGGCGTGGGCTTCGATCAGTTTAGCATCAACACGTCGCCCGAGCCTGATAAGCTCCTCTTTGGCGCAAGGATAGACGTCGTCATGCGCTCTAAATTCGAGCCGCCTCAAAAAGCGCTTGGCTTCTTCCACATGGTTGGGATCGTCTGGACTGACGAGCAAATGGACGTTGACCCACCTACCTCGGACAGTTCCCACGCTCAACCGGAGTTCAATATTTGGAAAGATCAGATCGCACGCGGCAAGGCGACCGGCGCGTTGGTATTCTAGAACGCGTTCATAGCTGTCGATGACATAATAGTCCGTGATACCCAGTGCGCGAATAGATGGTGAGGCGCCTTCCAAGGCAAGCAGGTACTTATTCCATCTGTCATCGCCTCTGAATTGATCATTCAGAACGGTGCCTGGCGCGTGGATATGCGGATCCCACCGATGCCATTTCGACCCCGGATACGACGAAAATTCTTTTCGGTCAGCCATGCTCTCAACAATGAATTTTGCTAATTGATCGAACTGACCGAGAGAGCTTTTCGAATTCAATTAGCGCTACGTATTGCGTGTATTATAGGAGCGCCATTAATCGGACTGGACAACCTCGGGTCCCGGAACGCCGGCCTCTTTAAGGGCGCGAGATAGCTTCGCAAATAGGTTCGGGTGGCCCCTTTTGCTCTTCCTGTCATCGGTTACTGTCGTATGAAACCAGCCGGAATGCGGTAAGGTCATATGAATGTGTCCAGTATCCTTGTCGTACCAAACGCCGACATTGAGATAGGCAGTATTCCCACCCGTCTCGCTCTTGCGAATGTCAGTTTGCACAGCACTCTCTCCCGTTCCTTTGCTCTTAGCATACCATGGGAGAACGGCCCATGCGACCTCTCGTTGAGCCGCAAGGGTGGCGCGGAGTAAACCGTCTTTCATCGACGATACGCGACGGATTACTCTGAGCTACAGCAGACAGGTACGCCAAAGAGGCCAGCTGACCCACCCGACGGGCAAATCAGCCCGTAGGGCGGATTAGCGAGAGCGTAATCCCCCGTTCATCGACGAGGAAAGCAGAGGTTACGCAGGGCCCTGATCACTGCGTCTCCTGAACACATTGGGTAACCCGCCCCCGAAACCTACCTCTTCTCATCATCTCAAAATTGAGATATAAGCGTTCGTGCCCTGGCGAGTCGAAATCCTCGACGAAACCGTCGCCGCAGAGATCGGCGCGCTTCCGGCCGACATGCAGGCGCGATTTATTCGGCTTGCCGAGCGCATTGCGTCGGCTGGGCTGGAGAGCCTGAGCGAACCGCATGTGAAGCACCTTGAAGGCAAGCTCTGGGAGTTGCGGCTGACCGGCCGCGACGGAATTGCGCGCGCGCTTTATATCACGGCGATCGGCCGCAGGGTCGTCGTGGTCAGGGCATTCGCCAAGAAGACGCAAAAAACGCCGCGCGCCGAAATCGAACTCGCGCTCCGGCGCGCAAAGGACATCACATGACGATCCAGTTCGAAAAGCTGAAGGCCCGCCTGCTCGCCAACCCCAAGGTCAAGGCGGAGTACGACGCGCTCGCGCCGGAGTTCGAGATTGCCGCGGAATTGCTGAGGGCCCGGCTGCGCGCGGGCCTGTCCCAGGCCGAACTCGCGGAGCGGATGGGCACCAGCCAATCCACGATCGCCCGGCTGGAAAATGGTCATACCCTTCCGAGCACCAAGACACTGCTGCGCTACGCCGAGGCCACCGGCAGCAAGGTTCATGTGCGGCTGTCGGCGGCCTGACGTGGCAAGAGGTGGGTTACGCTGTCGCCAACCCACCCTACGGATAAACAAACAAGCGTGCGAGTTTGCAGTCGTCCTGCAGCCCGATAAGCTGCAAGGCGGCACAGGCTCAACGTCGCGCCGGTTGCCATTCGCCGGGCTGAGCGGCTACAAAATGCGCATAAATTGCCGGTCGCTGCCTTAGGCGGCGCAACCGGCCAACAAGAAGAACAGGGTGGATCGTCATGCATCGAAAACTCCTCGCACTCGTCGCAGCCTTCGGTGTCGCAGCCTGCGGATCGGCATGGGCGGCATGGCCGGAAGACAAGCCGATTGAAGTGATCATCGGCTTTGCTCCTGGCGGGGCGACCGATGTCATGGCGCGCAAGCTGCTGCCTTTCGTCGAAAAACGGCTGGATGGAAAGGCCAAGTTCGTGGTGCTGAACAGGCCGGGCGCCGGTGGAGAGATCGCGTTCGCCTCGATCGCGCGCGCCGCGCCCGATGCCTATGTGATGGGCGTGGTCAACGTGCCCGGGTACAACTTCCTGCCGATGACGAGAAAAACCCAGTACAGCATGGACGAAATACGCCTGGTCGCCCGCGTGGTCGACGATCCCGGCGTGATGGTGGTGCGGGCGGACAGCAGATTTGCAAATCTTTCGGACGTGCTCGCTGAACTGCGCAGCAAGCCGGGGTCGGTGACATTCGGTCACAATGGTGCCGGGACCAATGGTCATCTGGCGATCCGCATGCTGGCCGCCGCCGCCAAGGTCGCGCCCAACGAAATTTCCTATCGCGGAACTGCCGCGCAAAGGACCGATCTCCTGGGCGGCCATCTGGAGATTGGAATGGTCAGCCTCAGCGAAGTTCCCGAACTGCACGGCACCAACAAGGGACCGCTCCGCGCCATTGCGATGTTGTCGAAGAAGCGCTCTCCGTCACTTTCCGACGTTCCGACGGCGGAGGAAGCAGGCGCAGCCGTCGTAAGTACAGGGGAGCGCGGCTTTGCAGTGCCCAAGGGCGTTGCCGACGATATCGTCAAAAAGCTCGAGGCTGCGATTGCCGATAGCGTGCGCGATCCCGAGTACATCAAGAGTTCGCCCGGCGACGAGCCCGTTCTCGCTTTCATGCCCGGCGCTGAATGGCAAAAGCGCCTCGATGACATGGCGCAAGCCCTGCGGCCTTTGGCCGACGAGTTGAGGGCAAGCGAGCAGAAATGAGGGAGCGCCGGCGGTGACGCCAACTGATCTGCCTCGTCGGGTAGTTCGGCGACATCCCTGTCGAGTCTTTTTTCGGTTTTCCGGAAATATTGGAGCGAAAGCGATACCAATCATGCTCCGGATACTATCAATGCCTTCACCCAATTCTACTTGCGCGTCCCGTCCTCGATGATCTCAACGACGCGCGACATGTCTTGCTGAGCGCGGCCCTGAAAGACGCCGTGCTTCAGGACAAGCCGTACCGCCTGGCTCACCCACATCGGAACGCCAAGTTCTTCGCCTTGCTCGATGGCGAGATCGACATCCTTCATCAGGATCTCGATCGTTGCGCCAAAGTCGAAGGTGCGTGGCAGTACGGCGTCGGGGAAGATGTGCATCGTCGCAAAATTGCGGCCGGTGCCATTGTTGAGAATCTGCAGCATGGCGTCGTCCGGAATGCCGGCCTTGCCCGACATGGTCATGGCCTCGGACGTCGCGACGAGCGCGACGGCGCAGAGCATGTTATTGGTGAGCTTCATGACCTGCGCTGCGCCCGGCCTGTCACCGGCAACGACAACCGTCTTGCCCCAGAGCTGGAATACCGGCATCAGGTCGGCAACTTTGCCCGGATCACCTGATACCATCATGGCCAGCGTTCCGGCCCTGGCTCCCGCGACGCCGCCGCTGATCGGGACATCGATAACGGTGACGCCGGCCGCTGCGCATTCTTGTTCGATCTCACGGACGAACGTCAGACCGACCGTGCAGGTGTTGACCAGTGTCTTCAAGGCCTTCCCAGCGAGCAGGCCATCGGGTCCGGAAAGCGCATGCCGAAAAATCCCGAGCGTCGGCAACGAGACGATCACCGTGTCGCATGCATCCGCCAATTCCCGTGGCGAGGCCGTCCGCCGCGCCTGACGCTCGATCAGCGGGAGCATGGCCTCCTCGCGAACATCACAGACAAAGAGTTCGTGCCCGCCGTCGAGCAACTTGCCCGCCATCGGTTGACCCATATTGCCGAGGCCGAGGCAGCCGATGCGCATGGTGTAACTCCAGTGAGGGGGCGATCCAGCCGGAAGCGAGCCCGGCCTTTGGTCTCGGAATGGCGACAGAAAGCCTCGGCTATGCAGCAGGCGCCTTGTAGTCGGTCTGGTGTACTTCCACGATGGTACCGTCAGGGTCCTGCAGGAAGATCTGATACCAGCCGGCGATGGCCCAAACGCCGTAGTCGGCGAACTGGATATTCTTCTCCCGCAGCATGGCCTTGAAGGCCTCGATATCGTCGGTACGAAACGCGATGTGACCGCGATCGAGCGGATTGAGACTCTGTTTGGTCCGGAATGCGACGCCGAGGTCCTGCGGCGAGATGTGAAACTCGGTCGTGCCATCGGTCAGAAACTCGACCTTGTGGTCGTAGCCCTGCGAAGTGATTCGCACATCATCGTAGCCTGGCGCCGGCTTCATGCTGAACAGCGACCGGTAAAATTCCGCGACCGCGCCCACATCCTTGGTCGAATAGTTCACGTGATGCAGCTTCAGTTCCATGAGATTTTCCTTCCTGTCGATCGGACAATGAACCTACGCCGAAAGCCATCGATCATAAAGGTGCCTGCGGTGACGGGTTGTGTGACTACCCGACAGGCAAATCACTAAAGCGCGTTCGATTTCGCTGTCGAGTCATTTATTTCTGTTTTTCCGAAATACTTCGCTTTATGTCCGCCCCAAATCACTTCTATATCCATCGATGTCCCGTCCCATTTAGAGGGGCGTTGGCCATCGTCACGAACGTTGGGGCGGGATGCGGTGGACGCAGCAGCGTCGGGCGTGCAGGTGGTCGCGGGGCGGGCTTTGCCTGTGAGCGAAACAACGGTGCGCAGACGACCGGTGCGGTTGCGTACGGTGAAATCGTGTGGATCCGACGCCTCGACGCTGGCGTCAAGTCTTGCGGAGGTGCTGAAAGCCCGACCGGGCCGAGGTGCCGGATTCCGTAAGGCGACGGAGACTAGAAAGCCCGCTACTCCGGGGTGAGCGCGATATAATCCGTAAAGCCATTGCGCAGGGAAGGCCGGAGTGTTTCCGCTGAACCTGTATGCTCGTGTGCGTCCTTACTCGTGCATTTTGCACACGAGACCGCGGGTGCAGCGCGCACCCGGTCTTCCCTGCGCCCTCTCATTTTCCGGGGGCACAACGATTGGCAGAACTTCGGGCGCCTTGCGCCGCGAGATCGCTGATTCACGCTCAGGCCTGTCATGCCCGGCTTGACCCGGCCATGACGAAAGAAGGCAGGTTTCCTTTCGGCTGTTTGAAAATTGAATCGGTACTTACAGGGGCGCGGCGCTCTCGCCGCGCGCGCTCGACAGTTTGGTCACCAGCGACGCCGCCACGATCACCACCGCGATCAATCCCAGCACCAGCGTGCAGATCGCGTTGATCTCGGGCTTCACCCCGAGCCGCACCTCCGAATAGATCCGGATCGGCAATGTCGCCGAGCCGGGGCCGGTGGTAAAACTCGCGATCACGACGTCATCCAGCGACAGCGTGAACGCCAGCATCCAGCCCGCCGCGATCGCCGGAAAAATCAGCGGCAGCGTCACGGCAAGGAACGCCCGCATTGGGTCGCAGCCGAGATCCATCGCCGCCTCTTCCAGGCTGCGGTCGAGCGGGCCCAGCCGCGACTGCACCACCACCGTGACAAAACACATGGTCAGCGTGGTGTGGGCGATCGTGACGGTCCAGAAGCCGCGCTCGGCATTGAGCGCGACGAACAGCAGCAGCAGCGACAGCCCGGTGATGACTTCCGGCATCACCAGCGGCGCGTAGAGCATCCCGGAGAACAGCGTGCGGCCGCGAAAGCGCTCGGCCCGCGACAGCGCTATGGCGGCGAGCGTGCCGAGCCCCGTCGCCAGCGTGGCCGACACCGCCGCCACCCGCAGGCTCATCCAGGCCGCGTCCAGCATGGCGCGATCATGCAAGAATTCGCCGTACCAGCGCAGCGACCAGCCGCCCCACACCGTCACCAGCCGCGAGGCGTTGAACGAATAGATCACGAGGATCACGATCGGCAGATAGAGAAACGCCAGGCCGAGCACGAGCGAGACGATGTTGAACGGGGAGAGTCGCTGGGCTCGGGTCATCGGCGCTTCCCCGAGGTCGACGCACGAATCGAATCTCCGTTGAAGATGGAGGTGGAGGTGACAACTCGGGATTCAGTGCTCCCCCTCTCCCATCGGGAGAGGGCCGGGGTGAGGGGGTACGGTCCATCGATGGGCCTGATCCCCTCACCCGGATCGCAAGGGCGATCCGACCTCTCCCGATGGGAGAGGTGAAGGAAGCGAGGCGCCGTCATCGCCCGGCCTCCAGCTGGCGGCGCTGCAGCCGGTCGTACAGCGCCAGCGGCGCCACCAGCAGCACCAGCAAGACGACCGCGACCGCGGCGGCCACCGGCCAGTCCTTGTTGGTGAAGAATTCCAGCCACAGCGTCTGGCCGATCATCAGGGAATCCGAACCCGCCAGCAGGTCGGGAATCACGAATTCCCCGACGATGGGGATGAAGCAGAGCAAGGCGCCGGCGCCGACGCCCGGCAACGACAGCGGAAACGTCACCAGCCAGAACCTACCTTGCGGCGACGCGCCGAGATCGCCCGCCGCCTCCAGCAGCGCCGGGTCCATTTTGGCCAGCGTCGCATACAGCGGCAGGATCATGAACGGCAGATAGGAGTAGACGATGCCGAGATACATCGCGCTGTCGGTGGAGAGCCACACCACCGGCGCCTCGACCAGATGCAGCGCGAGCAGGATCTGGTTGAGCAGCCCGTCGTGCTGCAGGATGTTGATCCAGGCATAGATCCGGATCAGGAACGAGGTCCAGAACGGCACGATCACCAGCATCATCGCGATGCCCTGCCAGCGCGGCGGCAGCCGCGCCATGCCGTAGGCGATGGGATAGCCGATCAGGAGCAGGATCGAGGTCGAGACCGCGGCGACGACGAGGCTGCGCAGATAGGACAGGACATAAAGATTGTCGGAGACCAGCAGCCGGTAGTTATCCAGCGACAGCTCGGCGGCCGCGGCCCTGATCGCCGCCCAACCTTGCGTCAGGTCGAACGCCGGCAGATAGGGCGGCTGCGCCACCGCGGTCTGCGACAGGCTGATCTTCAGCACGAAGCCGAACGGCACCAGGAAGAACAGCGCCATCCACAGCCAGGGCGCGATCGCGGCGAAGCGCGCGGGAGTTGCGAAGATGCGCCGCGCGCTCATTGCTCCAGCACCATGCAATCGTCGGGCGAGAACCATGCCACCACGCGCTGGCTCGGGCTGTAGGCGTCGATATCGATCCGCGTCGTATTCGCCATCGACGATCGCAGCACCGCGCCGGAATCGAGCTTCACCTTGTAGGTGGTGAAGCCGCCGAGATAACCGACATCGGTCACGACGCCTTCCAGCCGGTTGATGGCGTGCGTATTGTCCGACGACACCGGACCACGGCGCGACAGCTTGACCTTCTCGGGACGGATCGCGACGCAGACGCTGGTTTTCGTGACCGGCCGGCGCGGCTCCGCCACATAGATGGTTCCGGCGTCACGCGTCGTGATCGTCAACCGGGGCGCCATCGCAAGCCGGCTGCTCTCGCTCGGCTCAATCTGCCCCTCGAACAGATTGATGTCGCCGACGAACTCGGCGATCCAGCGCGACGCCGGGGCTTCGTACAGCTCGCGCGGCGTCGCCACCTGTTCGAGACGGCCCGAATCCATCACACCGATCCGGCTCGCCACCGTCATCGCCTCTTCCTGGTCATGGGTGACGATGATGAAGGTGGTGCCGAGACGCCGCTGCAGCTCCATCAGCTCGAGCTGGGTGCGTTCGCGCAGCTTCCTGTCGAGCGCGGCCAGCGGCTCGTCGAGCAGCAGGATCCGCGGGCGGCGCGCCAGCGCGCGCGCCAGCGCCACGCGCTGCTTCTGGCCGCCGGAAAGCTGGTCGGGCTTGCGCTTCTCGAGGCCCTCGAGTTTGACGAGCGCGACCATCTCGGCAACGCGCGTGGCCAGGTCGGCAGCGGCCATCCCGGCGCGCTTCAATCCGAACGCGATATTGTCCCGCACCGACAGATGCGGAAACAGCGCGTAGTTCTGGAACATCATGTTGACCGGCCGCTCATGCGGCAGCAGTTTCGCGATGTCCCAGCCGTCGAGCAGAATCCTGCCCTGGTCCGGCGTCTCGAAACCGGCCAGCATCCGCAGCAGCGTGGTCTTGCCGCAACCGGATGGGCCGAGCAGCGCGAAAAACTCTCCCGCCCCGATGTCGAGGGACAGCCGATCCACCGCGCGAAAATCGCCGAATTGCTTCACCACCGCGTCGATGCGCAGCAGCGGAATGTCGGCGGTCTCGGCCTGCGGCGCGGGCTTTGCCGGCCCCGCCACCGCCTCGAAGGGCGGTTCGGATTTCGTGTGTTCCTCAGCCATGTTCCCCGCCGGCCCGATCGTGGCTGCACGCTAGCGGCGGATCGGCAAAGGCTCAACCCTGCTGTAAGATGACCGGCGCCGGCGATACCATCCACCCCTTCAAACGGACAGAAACATGAACCGGGACAGATACGATCTGCCGCTGACCACCGCGTCGGACCGCGCGGCGGCACTCTATCGCGACGGCGTCGACCGCATGCTTTCGGCCTGGCACGGCGCCGGCGACGCCTTCGACCACGCCATTGCCGAAGATCCCGGCTTTGCGCTCCCGCACATCGCGCGGGCCCGCATCCATCAGATGAACATGGAAATCGCCGAGACCCGCGCCAGCGCCGCGCGCGCCCGGCAGCTGGCGGCCGCGGCCAGTCCGCGCGAACGGCGGCATGTCGAGATCATGGCCGCCACGATCGAGGGCCAGCCGATGGCGGCCATATCCGGCGCCGAGCAGCATCTCGAGGACTATCCGCGCGACGCCCTCATCCTCTCGCTGCTGCTCGGCGCTTTCGGTCTCTATGCCTTCTCCGGACGCGCCGACCACGACGCGGCGAAGCTCGCGATCTGCCAGCGTCACGCCAGCCACTACGGTGAGGACTGGTGGTTCCTCACCTATCTCGGCTGGTCGCATACCGAAGCCGGCAATGCCGGCATCGGCCGCACGCTGACCGAACGGGCTTTTCCGCTGCGTCCGGCCAACGCCAACGCGGCGCACGGGCTTTCCCACGCGCTGTTCGAACTGGGCGAGCCGGAAACCGGCCGCGAATTTCTGTCCTCCTGGCTGAAGACGCATGAACAAGCGAGCTTCCTGCACGGTCATCTGTGCTGGCACGTCGCACTGACGGCGATTGAAGCCGGCGATCCCGACGCGGCGCTCGATATCTACGAGCGGCAGATCAGGCCGACCGGTTCGCCATACCCGCCTCTGAACGTGTTCACGGATACGGCGTCGCTGCTCTGGCGGCTTTCGCTCGCCGGCAGCTCGGGGCTGGCGCCGCATTGGCGCGAAGTCGCCGCCTATGGCGATCGATTCTTTCCCCAGGCGGGCGCCCATTTTGGCGACGTTCACTATGCCCTGGTGGCTTCAATCACGAACCGGGAGGGCTTGCAGGCAAGGCTGGCGCAAATGGAAGCGCGCGCGGCCGGCGGCAAGCTCGCCCCGGGTCCAGGCGCGATCGGTCTCTGTCGCGGTGTCCAGGCTTTCGCCGAAGGCGACCATGACGGCGCCGTCCGCATCCTCGAACCGCTGATGCCCGAACTGGTACGGATCGGCGGCAGCCATGCCCAGCGCGAATTGTGGGAGGACACTTTCATCGTGGCGTGCCTGCGCGGGGGACATGGCGACAAGGCCGCGCGGATGATTTCCGGGCGGCTGCACCGCAGGCCGTCGGGACGCGATGAGGCCTGGCTGCGGGAAGCGGGACCGGCGGCGCATTCCTGAACCGGCTTCACGGCACCGCCGCCGCCATGAACACTGCCAGCGCATCGCGGTCCGCTGATGGCATGGTCAAACCCAGTTTCGAGCGCCGCCACAGAATGTCGTCCGGGAAACGCGCCCATTCCCTGGTCATGAGATGGCGCACCTCCGCGCCCGTCAGTTCGGGTCCGAAGGCCGGCCCGAGGTCGGCACGGTCTTTGGCGTCGCCCAGTATCGTCTCGAGACGCGACCCGTAGGCTCCGACCAGGCGCCGGGCCTGAGCCTCGGTGAGAAACCGCCAGCGCTCGACCGCCGCGTCGACCTCGGCTTCGAACCGCTCCCACGCAAAATCGCCGCCCGGCAGCGGCGCGGTCGCCGTCCAGCGCGGCGACATCGGATAGAACGGCGTGAGGCGGGTGACCGCGCCCTCCGCGCGCAGCCGCGCGGTGGTGACGTCGCCGCCGAAGATGGTCAGCAGCGGCGCCTTGCCGCGCGCGTGATCGAACGCCATCGAGCCATCCCCGCCGGCGCGCCGGTGCGGCGGGCCCGCCACCAGATTGGCGCCGGACACCGTCCTGATCACGTCGACCAGCTCGACCCGCTCCCGGAAATAGCGATTGGCGGCGTCGCACAGATACGCGACATCGGCTGACGCCATCGACACCGCGGCGGGATCGCCCTTGAAGGCGTGCCCCACGGTGCCGATCAGGGTGAGATCGCGCTCGTAGGGGCTGGCGAAAATCAGCCGCCGGTCGCTGTTCTGGAACACATAGACATTGTCGGTATCGAACAGGCGCCGGACCACGATCTGGCTGATCTGGACCGCGCCGGCGTCGGGCGGTGGCATCCGCAACACGGTTTCCGCGACCGACGCGGTCCAGGCCCCCGACGCGTTGGCCAGCGCGCGGGCCGTGACCACCTGACGGCGGCCGCGATCGATCACAACCAGCCGCCAGCTGTCGAGCCGTTCGGCGCGGACGCAGCGCGCGCCGGTGCGGATGTCGGCACCGCGCTCCGCGGCATCGACGGCAGTGAGCACCACCAGCCGGGAATCGTCGACCACGCAGTCGGAATATTCGAAGGCGGTGCCGATCGGCCGCTTCAGGGCGTTGCCGACCGGATGGTGGGTGATATCGATGGTTGCCGACGCTGGCAGCCGGGGGCGGGAGGCAAGGCGGTCGTACAGCAGCAACCACGACCGCAGCACCCACGGCTGACGCTCGTCGAAATGGGCGGGGATCATGAAGCGCATCGGACGCACCAGATGCGGCGCGGTCCGCAGCCAGATGTCGCGCTCTCTGAGCGCGGCGCGGACGCGAAACAACGCCCTGCGCTCCAGCACCTGGAGATCGCCGTGAATCAGCCGCGGCGAGGCCTGGGATGCGCCGGCGCCGAGGTCGCCCTGCTCCAGCAGGATCACGCGCAGGCCGCGTCCGGCGGCGTCGCGCGCGATGCTGACACCGTTCAAACCCCCGCCGATGACAGCCAGATCGTAGTCCGCCATGCGCAAGCTCTACCCGGTCTTGCGCGCGGGCTCCATCGTCTCGCCATGGTTGCGGCCGACCAGCGCGGCGTATTGCCCGATCGGCAGAGGCTTTCCGAGGAAATAACCCTGCACCGCGTCGCAGCCCGCGTCCGCGAGGAAGGCGAGCTGCTCCTGGGTTTCCACGCCCTCGGCGACGATCGACATTTCGAGGCCGTGGCCGAGGCCGATGACGGCGCGCACGATTGACGCGGACTGCGGATTGCGTCCGAGATTGATGACGAAGGCGCGGTCGATCTTGATCTTGTCGAACGGAAACGCCTGCAGATAGCTCAGCGAGGAATAGCCGCTGCCGAAGTCGTCCATCGAAATGCGCACGCCGAGCGCCTTCAGCCGCCGCAGCAGCGCCAGGCCGCGATCGAAATCCTCGATCAGCACGCCCTCGGTGATTTCCAGTTCAAGCCGGCCCGGCGCGAGGCCGGTTTCGAGCAGAATCGAGTGCACGAGGCCGACCACATCGCCGTGCATGAACTGCGCCGGCGACAGGTTGACCGCGATCTGCAGCGGCAGCGGCCAGGAGGCCGCCTCGCGGCACGCTTCGCGCAGGATCCATTCACCCATCTCGACGATCAGGCCGCTCTCTTCGGCGAGCGGGATGAAGTCGCCCGGCGGAACGAAGCCGCGCACCGGATGCATCCACCGCGCGAGCGCCTCAAAGCCTATGATCCGGCTGCCGGCGACGGTCTGGTGCGCCATCGCCTGCGGCTGATAATGCAGCGAGAGTTCGCCGTTCTTGATCGCCTGCGAGAGATCCTGATGCAGCACCCGGCGATCCCTGGTCTGCTGGTCCATCTCGGGCTCATAGATGCTGATCGAGCCGCGCGATTTCGCCTTGGCGCGGAACAGCGCCGCGCCGGCATTGGCCAGCAGGGAGGCGGCGTCCGAACCGTTGTGCGGAAATACCGAGATGCCGGTAGTGCAGCCGGTGCGGACCGATTTGCCGTCGATCAGGAATTCACTGGAAAGAGCTTCGGCCAATTGTTCGGCCAGCAACACCCCGGCGACCGGCTGCTTGCCGTCGATGATCATCCCGAACTCGTCGCCCGAGAGTCGGGCCACGACCCCGCCGCGCGCCGCGTCCTGGATCCGACGCGCCACTTCGATCAACAGCTTGTCGCCGACCGCATGGCCGAACACGTCGTTGATTTCCTTCAGGCCGTCGAGGTCGACCGACAGCACCGCGAATTCCTCATCGGTGCCTTCGCAAGCCTCGATCATCTGCGCCAACGCCTGCAGGAAAGCGGCGCGGTTCGGCAGATCCGTCAGGCCGTCATGATACGCCATATGCGCCATCCGCGATTCGGTCTGGCGGCGATCGGTGACATCCTCATGGGTCTTGATCAGGTATTGCGGTTCGCCGGCATCGTCGAGCACCGTCATGCGGCGCGTCAGGAACAGCCGCAGCCCGTCCTTGGTGGAGATCGGGTGTTCTTCGGTGAGCAGGCCGCGCTTCTTGATCGCGGCTTCATCGCGGGCGATGATCAGCTTGGCTTCCCGCGGATTGAAGATATCCGCAGCCGTGAGGCCAGTGGCGTCCTCGCGCCGGCGGTTGAGAATGGTCTCGGCGCTGCGATTGGCGAGCAGATATCGCCCGTCGCTGACGCGCTCGACGATCAGCGACACCGGAATGTTGTCGACGATCAGTTCGAGGAATTTCTTGGTGTTCTCGAGTTCCTTGGAAAGCGATCGGCGGTCGGTAACGTCGTCAAACAAGGCGATCAGGAATTCCGGCCGGTTCGTGTCGTCGCGGGCGACCACGCGGACACTCGAGAGAACGCGCTTCTGCGAGCCGCGCTCGACCACGAACTCGTTGCGGAACTGGCCATCGGGCGAGTTGAGCGCGGCCTGATCCGCCGCCTCTATGCTTGCCGTCGTCTCAGGGCGGAAAATCTCGTCGGCGCGCTTGCCGACGATGTTGTCACGGGAAAAACGCGAAAAGCGTTCGAACGCGCGATTGGCGAAGATGTAGCGGCCATCGTCGATATTCTTGGCGGCCACGCATACCGGCACATTGTCGAGTACCGATTCCAGGAATTGCTTGGTCGATGCCAGCTGCCGCGAAAGCTTGCGCTGCTCGCTGCAATCCTCGTGCGTTGCCACCGAACCGCCGTTCGGCAGTTGAAAATGCTTGACCAGGACCGATCGCCCGCCGGGCAATTCGGTAATGAGCCCTTCGGGGTTGCCAGCGTTCGCGTAGAAATCCTCGACGCTCATATCGAGCACGCCGCGCCGGCGCCGCAGTTCCAGCAGTTCCGGCCCGGTCATGTTTTTCGGGACATCCGAACGCGTCAGGCCGTAGATCTCGAGATAGCGATTGTTGCAGAACATGATCCGCTTCTGCGCATCCGTCATCACCACGCCATGGCTGAGGTTGTTCAGGGCGGAACTGACGAAGGCATTTCTGCGCAACTGCGCACGCTTGACCTTGCGCAGCGCCGAGTGAGCCCACAGCGCGACCGCCGCGAGAAACGACGCGATGACGATGCCGCCAATCAGCATTTGCCAGATCATGCCGGGATCGACCGAGCCGACATAGCTCGGCGGCGCGAAGTTATTGGATATGGCCGAGGCGGCTCCGAACGGCGCAACCGTGGCGACCACGCAAGCGACGGCCTGCGCAGGAATCAATATCTTGCCGCCAGCCTGCCAATTCTTGTCAGCCATCAGTCACCCGCGGATTTCTGGCCGGAGTGTCTGGCTTGACGGGTTTGGATCAGGTAAATGACTACCCTTACAACCCCAAAATGTGACTTAAATTACGGCAATTGCCCTGACATGATTAACGTTTCACTAACGGCGAGGTGGTTCGGGGAGCGATCCGGAACGAATTCAACGGGTTCCTGTGAACATCACCCCCTGAATCGGGCGATAATGCGCGAGCGCGATTGATCCGGGACGCGCGGCATTCCACAACGGCGCACACCGGATCGAATAGCCGGCAATCTGCGGATCAGAACCCTCGCATGGACAAGGTTGAGTGCGTTGTTATCGGTGCGGGGGTGATCGGTCTCGCCATCGCACGGCGGCTGGCGAAGGCAGGCCGCGAGGTGGTCGTGCTGGAGGCCGCCGAAGGCATCGGCACGGTCACGTCCTCGCGCAACAGCGAGGTGATCCACGCCGGCATCTACTATCCGGCCGGGAGCCTGATGGCGCGGATGTGCGTCAGCGGTAAGCACGCGCTCTATGAATACTGCCGGGAGCACGGCATTCCGCACCGCAATTGCGGCAAGCTGATCGTCGCCACCAGCCCCAGGGAAACCGAAAAGCTGCAATCGATTCGGGCGCACGCCGAAGCCAATGGCGTGCGCGATCTGCAGACCCTCTCGGGCGATGCCGCGCGGCAACTGGAGCCGGCGCTGAACTGCGACGCCGCCCTGCTCTCGCCTTCCACCGGCATCGTCGATAGCCACGCCTTCATGCTGGCGCTGCGCGGCGATGCCGAAGAAGACGGCGCGGCCTGCGCCTTCCACACGCCGCTGCTGCGCGCCAGGGCGACCGCGGGCGGTATCGAACTCGACGCCGGCGGCGAGACGCCGATGACCATCGAATGCAGGCTTCTTGTCAATGCCGCGGGGCTCGGGGCGCCCGCAGTCGCACGCAGCATCGACGGCATGCCGATCGGCCTCATTCCGCCGGCCTATCTCGCCAAGGGAAACTATTTCAGTTGCAGCGCCCGCGCACCGTTCTCGCGGCTGATCTACCCGGTGCCCGAACCCGGCGGACTCGGCGTGCATCTCACCCTCGACATGGCGGGTCAGGCCCGGTTCGGTCCTGACGTGGAATGGATCGATGCCATCGACTACGCCGTCGATCCGGCGCGGGCCGAACGATTTTATCCGGCGATCCGGCGCTATTGGCCGACGCTGCCGGACGGCGCGCTGATGCCGAGTTATTCAGGCATTCGGCCGAAGATCGTGCCGCCGGCGGTGGCCGTGCAGGACTTCCTGATCCAGGGGCCACAGGACCATGGCGTCGCCGGCCTGATCAACCTGTTCGGGATTGAGTCGCCGGGGCTGACGTCATCGCTGGCGATCGCGGACCATGTCGGCAAACTCGCGGGCATGTGAGAATGGCCGCGCGGTCCCGGCCGGAGTCGCGCGAAACCAACTTAAGGATGAGCGCAACCGCGCTCATCCCGGAACGATAGTGGGGTGGCTGGAAAGTTGGCGGGGCGGCGCTAGTGCAGCGTCTCGCCCGCGGTATGCCTCAACCGCTCGATCTGGTCCTTGACCATCAATTTCCGGCGCTTCAGTTCAACAATTCGCAGGTCGTCCGTTGAAAGGTGCACGAGAGCTTCATGCAATTCGTTTTCAAGAACTTTGTGTTTCCGTTCTAGTTCAACGAGATGCGCCTGAATTGCCATACGAAACCTCCTCGGTTGGAATGAGACATCAGATTCGATCCGGACCACAAAGTGTACACGAGCCGGCGAATCTGTCGATGGAAATCAAAAATCGGCGGCTGATATTTCGGTGCTATGTGTAACCAATCGTGAGTATGGAACCACCCGCTTGCGCACGGAGCCGACAGGGCCGATATTCGCTGAGGTGGCTTCCACAAACCTTTCGCAACCTCATCGCGTTTTTCAGCTAACGTACATCATGACCGACGAAGATGAGCGCGAACTCGAATCCGAGCTCGCACGACTGCAGCAGGAACACCGCGACCTCGACGCGGCGATCGATGCGTTGCATCAGTCGCCCGCGCCGGATTTATTGCGATTGCAACGGCTGAAGAAGCGCAAGCTGCAGCTGCGCGACCGCATCGCGTTCATCGAAGACCAGATCACGCCTGACATTATCGCCTAGTCAAATTCACCTGTCGCTGGTCAACTCCCGAAGCACGCCATTCACCTCGGTCGGGCTGTAAGGCTTGGGCAGGAATCTGCCGCCCTCAGGCAGATCGGTTTCCCCGACATGGAGATGGCCGGAGGTTGCGACAATCTTGATCGGAGGCCAGCGGCCCCTGATCGCGCGGGCCAGTTTCAACCCGTCCATCGAGCCCGGCATCTGGATATCGGTAAACACGACCGTGATGTCCCGGCGGGCTTCGAGAATTTCAATCGCCTGGTCGGCATTGGCGGCTTCGACCACCTCGAACCCGGCGGCCTTGACCATGTCGGCCGCATTCATTCTCAGCCGAAACTCATCCTCGACGACCAGCACCACGGGTCTCTTCGATGCTGCAAGACCCATACTTCCACTCCCTGCGAATAGGCATTAAGCGCCGGACATTGTTTTCGTTCCCGGTTGACGATCGTGAACCGTTCCGGGTTCGACCATGCCCGACGCCCGCGCTGCCTTGAGTGGAGCGCGGTGGAAATCGGCACCCGGCCCCGTCTGGCCTGTTGACTCCGCGAGAACAAAATAAGAACATCGGATCGCTGCCTTTCACAATTTCCGGGAACCTCGCCATGTCCGAAACCGCTGCACTGCCCGACATCGATCGTTACGAACAGGCCTGTGACCAGGCGATCGCGATGTGCGACGGAAACCTGCGCAGCACGATCAAGGCGCTGATCATGGCGAACGAATACCTGGAAACGGAATTGCAGGAATTGCAGGCGGCAGTCTCGGCCGGCTGCGCGCCGGCCGGAGCGCTTTCAAGCGAAGTGGGTACCGTTCGCGTGAAGAAAGCGCGTCAAAACTAACGCAGCCGGCAGCGACGCTGCCGGATCGATCAATCGAACCTGGAGCAACCCCGATGGCCGATGTCACCTATTACGTCGCAATGCCATTTTTGCAGGACGACACCGGTTCGCCGGTCGCGGGTGCGGCGGAGGAATGCCAGAGTTCGTCAGGCGCGCTGCGGCGAGCGGAAGCATTGTCGAGAGCCGTGGGCTCGATCGGCGCGGTCGCGTTCAGCCGCACCGGCGATCCCCTGATCGGCGAATTCGGCGACGCGCAACTGCTGCGGAAATTCGGCAGTGTGCCGGATGATCTGAGCGGGCTTTGAATGCCGCCGCCCTGACATCCCCTTGGCACCCCCTGGCGTCATCGTAGTTCCCGGAAGAAGGCGCGCACCTCATCCGCGAGCAGCTCCGGTTGTTCCAGCGCGGCGAAATGTCCGCCCTTGGGCATGATGCTCCAGCGGCGAATGTCGGTGAACACGCGCGCCGCGGCGGTGCGCGGCGGTCTGACGATTTCACGCGGGAATTCCGCATAGCCGGTGGGCACCGAAATCGTTGCGCCGGCGGGGAAGATCGCCGAGCCGTGAAGGCGGGCATAATAGGGCCAGAACGACGAGCCGATCGCCCCGGTAAACCAGTAAAGCGCGATGTCGGCGAGCATGCGATCCCGGCCAATCGCACGCTCGACGTCGCCATCGCAATCGGACCAGGCGCGGAACTTCTCCACGATCCAGGCGGCGAGGCCGGCAGGCGAATCCGTGAGGCCGAAGGCCAGCGTCTGCGGGCGCGTGCCCTGGATCGACTGATAACCGGCCTCTTCGCGCATCCATTGTGCAAGTTCGCTCAGGTAACGCCTCTCCTCCTCGTTCGGATTGGGAAAGGAAGAGGGATCGCGGCCTGCGGCCAGCATCAGGTTGACGTGGATGCCGATCATCCGGTCGGCGTACGCATAGCCGAGCCGGCTGGTGACCGCCGCACCCCAGTCGCCACCTTGGGCACCGAAGCGGCTATATCCGAGTACCTCGTGCATGAGGGTGGCAACACAATCCGCCATTTCGGGAACGCCGAACCGCTTCTGGTCAGGTTGAAACGAGAGGCCGTACCCCGGCAAGGAGGGCGCCACCACGGTAAAGGCGTCGCGCGCATCGCCACCGAAGCGTGCCGGATCGGTGAGACGCGGGATGATATCGAGAAACTCGAATACCGAGCCCGGCCAGCCGTGCAGCAAGAGCAGCGGCATCGGGTCGGGGCCGACGCCGGGCACATGCAGGTAGTGGAGATCGATGCCGT
>JAYSPJ010000718.1:0-2955 GCA_043722155.1 Bradyrhizobium sp. | reverse complement strand
CCGCCGCTAAGGCTGTTCGCGACGGTGCTGCCCGTCAAAGCGTCGTTGAACGCGCTGCCCAAAAGGTTCTCGATATTCGACAAGGCATCGCCAGCGGCTGCGCCGTTCGCGCCCTTGCCGTTGGCCAAGTTCACGTGCACGCCGGCACTCGACGCGCTGTAGTCTGCTGTGTCGACCCCGGCGCCGCCGTTCATCACGTCGGCTCCGTCGCCCCCAATAATAGTGTCGTCGCCAGCACCGCCAAGCAGGCGGTCGTCGCCGACGCCACCGTTGAGGGTGTTGGCGTTACCGTCGCCGGTTAGCATGTCATTGCCCGCCCCGCCGATGACCGCCTCGACGCTGCTCAGGGTGTCGCTGCCGATCTGGGCGCCGCTTGCAGTGCCGACGCGCAGGTCAACAGCCACCGCCGCGGTCGCGGCGGAGTAGTCGACGGTATCGAAGCCACTCTCGCCATTGATCGCATCGTTCGCGCCGGTGATCGCGGCGCGCACGGTATCGTCGCCGCTACCGCCAAAGAAGCGGAACGCCGTCTGGCTGGCGAGACCGGTCGCGTCCAGCACATCGGCCGAGGCGCCGCCCGAGAAGGTCAGCGCATAGAAATCGGTGCGCAAGGTTATGGCCGAGAAATTGCCGGTCAACGCCATGCTGGTGCTGACGTAGAAGGTGAAAGACTCGACGTTCTGGGCGGTGAAGGTGCGGCCGTTGCCGGAAAACACCACCGAGCTGCCGCTGACGCCGACGCTCGATCCCGGCGAGCCGAAGACCACGCCCATGTCCATTCCGCCGCCGCCATCGACACGCCCGCTCGGCGCATAGGTCGCCCACCAGAACTGGTCATCGCCCGCGCCGCCGACAGCGTCCTCAATGCCGATCAGCGTGTCAGTGCCCGACTGCTGCCCGGAGGCGCTGTTCAGCGCCAGGTTGACGGTGACGCCTAGCGTCGTGTCCGAATAGTCGGCGACGTCGTGATCGCCGCCGCCGCCGTCGAGCGTATCGTCGCCAGCACCGCCAAGCAGGCGGTCGTCGCCGACGCCACCGTTGAGCGAGTCATTGCCGTCGGCGCCGTTGATGATGTCGCGGCCGTTGGTTCCAATGATTGTATCGACGGCACCGCTGCCGTTCAGGTGGGTGATGACCTGCGCGCTTGTTATGAAACTGATTTGCGAACCATCGAACTGCCCCCCTGCGCTACCGGTCGCAGGGCTAATATTGATGGTTATCTCGCCCGTGCCATCTACCTGTAGTATGGGAGCAGCACCAATTGACCCACTGTCGACAGTGAAGGAAGCGGCAAGGCGTCCGCTGACCACACCAACTATTGGATCCAGAGCATAGGGTTCTGCGGGAAGCAGAAGCAGCTTTTCAATCAGGGCGATGGTGCCGCCAGTATAAGAAATGACGCCCCCAACCACCAGCGTATCCGACCCGGCACCCCCATCCAGCACGCCGCCGGAAAATTGGCCGCCAGTCTGGGTGCTGTCTGCTGGGTTCCCCGGCGCCTGCAGCTCGATAAAATCGTTGCCGTCGTTGCCGAATGCGTTGTCCCCGCCGATCGTCACAGCCAGCCGATCAACTCCGGTCGAGCCGTTCAGTATGTCGTAACCTGATCCGCCCCGAAGATACTGGGTTCCCGCCAAGCCATCGCGCGCTGTCAGAATATGATCGAAGCCGTCCTCGGCGAGGAGTACCACCGAGTCACCGCGATTGAATATTCCGCCGTTTCCCTGCCAGTTGGTCAGATTAAAGTTCGGCATGACGTAGCTGCCGGGACCGGATGCGAGCAGGACGAAATGGTCACGGCCGGCACCGCCGACCAGTTCGATAGTCGCGGGAATGCCGCTGCCGAACGCACCGTAAGGCGTGAGGGTGGACAACACTTGCCCCGCAGTAGACGCAAACTCAATCCGTTCGATCGACGACAAGGACAAGGATGGAGCAAGATAATAGATCGTTGTCGGCCCATCGGCGAACGCGGCGTTGGCATTGCTGCTTTCGAGCAATCGCAACGTATCAATGCCGTCTCCCCCGGAAATTGTGCCGCCGAATATCGAGAAACCGATTGACCCAAAGCCAGGAAAGCCGAGGTCTGGGAGATCAAATACATCATCGCCCAATGTTCCGGTGAGGATGTCATCGCTTCCGGTTATGGTAAAGTTTGCCATTTTTAATCCCCCGATTCGAGCTGGCCGGTAAATATTCACCAATATGTATATTTGAATATAGCCCTAACAGATATATCCCTGTCAATACTGTAGATTCAGCACAAGCGGCCCATTTCGAGAAATCCAAAGGTCTTGTCAAAGGAACTGGCGACTGGGGTAAGGCCCAAGGGGGTTAGACCAGCCCTTCACACGGAAAATTCCCTATCGCTGCAAGCACTTGCGCAATCAAGGCCGGATCGACCTTTACATCGTCAAACGCTTGCAAGTGGTCTCCCTACCGATTTTTGCTTCGGATCTTGGACAGCAAGGCCAAAACATCCGGATCATCAAGCAGACCATCATCATTTCGGCGACCAGCCGCCCGGATTAGTTCGCCTTGCCGGTGTGCCGGAAGGCTACCGTAGCTGGTAAAGGTAGTCAGCACGTCGGCATGGCCCAGGTTTTGCGACCATGCCTTCATTTGCTCCGCCGACAGGTCCAGTTTCATGGCGTGGCGCACAAGCATCGCGCGGAATGAATGCGGGTTGAAATAGGGCAGGTCAGCAACCGCAAACGCGCGACGAAAGATGTCGCGAATCCGGTCGGTCTTTGCCCAGCCTTCGCGCGCCAGACCTTTGGCGATGAAGCCGCCATGTTCGTCCAGCCCCATTTCGGTTGACGGAAACAGCGGATCGGCTGGCCCCCAAAGATGCTCGCACGTTAGCTCGCCAACCCATTCTTGCACAATTTGCAGCGCGTTTCCCCCAACCGGCATGAAGTAGGTCGGGAACGACTTGGCAAATTTTGTCCGCAC
>JAYSPJ010000717.1:0-5590 GCA_043722155.1 Bradyrhizobium sp. | reverse complement strand
AAGCAGCAGCAGGAAGCTGCTTGATTTGAAGGACAAAGGCAGCCGCGATCACACCTTAACTTCGGCGATCCATGGTCCCACGTCCGGGGTCCACTTCACTACACTCTGCCGAACTGGTATGATTCCCAGGGCAAGCTGCGCACTTTCGCGTGCCGGACCTCTCGCATTTCTCCGTTCCGGATGATGGTCGATGTGCCGGTGGTCGGAAAGATCGGAGACCGCCTCAGCGCCTACTTCCGGGACTTCGGCAATTTCGACGCCAGCATCAGCGAGACCCAGGCAGGCCTGTTCCTGCTCGAACTCGAGATGACCCGCCCGATGCGGGAAAAGTTTGCGAGCAAGCTCACCTGGCTGGAAAAGAAGCTGAAAGAACCCGGCATTCCCGACTTGCGCAAGGATGCGCGCATCGTCCCGACAAGTCCGCATTCCACCCTGACCCTCGCTGACGGCACCACTCAGGCATGCTTCGTGATCGACATGTCGTCGTTAGGTGTCGCGGTCTCGGCCCAGATGCAACCGCAGATCGGAACGCCGTTGGCGGTGGGGGCCTGCATTGGTCGCGTCGTCAGGCTGCTGCCCGATGGCTTCGCGGTCAAATTCCTCGAACCGTTGAACCGCCACGAACTCGAGCGGCGGCTGGTCACCCGATTTACGCCGCCGGTCTTGCCAGGCAATGCGCCGGGGTCGTCCAGCACCGGTGGTGTCCTGCTGGTTGGGGCGTGCCACCAATCCTAGGGTATTTTCACGCCTTTCCGGCCGTCGGGCCGCAAGGTCGGATCAGACAGGCCTTTGATTTTAAGCATGTCCTTGGTAACGCTTTGATCCGGCTTGCTTTGCCTTGCCGCCGCCATATCGCTAGGGTATCGCCGCCGCCACGCGGGGATCGGCGTTAAGGCGGAACACGCGGATTCGCGCGCTCCATCGGGGATGGGATAACTCTAAGTGTCTGAATTATTTGATGAAGTCGACGAGGACGTACGTCGCGACCAGCTCAAGAAGATCTGGGACCAGTATTCGATCTACATCATCGCCGGCGCACTTTTGATCATCGCAGCGGTGGGCGGCTGGCGTGGCTATCAGTATCTGGAGGCCAAGAAGGCCGCCGAGGCCGGGGCTGCCTTCGACAAGGCTTCGGAACTCTCCGAGCAGAACAAGCACACCGAGGCGGAAGCCGCCTTTGCCGATCTGGCTGCCAAGGCGCCGTCGGGTTACCGCATGCTGGCGCGGCTGCGCGTCGCGGCGGAAGCAGCATCCCGCGATCCGCAAGGGGCCGCCAAGCTGTACGACGACATATCGGCCGATCGAAGCGTCGGCGCGCCGGAACAGGACCTGGCCCGGGTCCGTGCCGCCGGATTGCTGCTGGAAACGTCCACCTATCCCAATATGCTGCAGCGTCTCGAGCCGGCCACCGCGCCGGGGGCGACCTTTCGCCATACCGCGCGCGAACTGCTCGCATTGTCGGCCTGGCGCACCAACGATACCACCGCGGCGCGGAAGTGGCTGGATTTGATTGCCAATGACGGCGAGACACCTCCAAGCCTGCGCTCGCGCGCCGAAGCGCTGCAGGCGTTGCTTCCGCCGGTCGCCAAAAGCTGACCGCGGGAAAACAAGTTGAGTGAGAAACTGACCATGCGCCGCTCGCCACGCCTGATCGCCACCGCCGTCGCCATTGCCATGTCGGGTGTGCTGGCCGGCTGCGCCGGCGGCATGAGCAGTTTTGACCCGTCCGATCTGCTCGATTTTCTCGACACCAAGAAGAAGCTGCCGGGCGAACGTAAGCCGGTGTTCCCCGAAGGTGTGCCGGGCCTCGAGCAGGGCGTGCCGAGGGATTTGTACAAGGGCTCCCGAAGCGAGCAACTCGAACAGCAGAACGCGGCTGCGGCCGCCGCGGCATCGACCACGCCGCCTCCGGCAGAGCCGAAATCGAACGGCATCGCGAAGTCCAAGGGCAAGCAGCCGGCCACCGCCAGCCGGGCGCCTGCGCCGGGCGCAGAGCCTGCCGCCGATCCCGACGCCGTGTCGGAGGAAGAGGGCAGCACCGCCGCGGCGCCGCCGCCTCCCAAGCCGGCCAAGATCGTGCGCCGGCGCACCACCGCGCCGCCGCCGGATGCGCCGGCACAGCCTGCGCCATCGCAGCAGCAATCCGCTTCGCCGTTCCCGGCGCCAATGCCGAGCGGCACCTTTACGCGCTAGAGCCCTTCGGTTCTGAATGTATCAGAACCGGGCTCTGGTCTTTTGTTTTGACGCGTTTTCTTGACGCGAACCGGTGCCCACGTCGCGTTGAAAACGCGATAGGTCGCTTCCCCATCTCGTTGACGTGCGCCTGCTAAACAGCGCCTGGATTATTCATGTCTTTCACCATTGCCATTATCGGCCGACCCAATGTCGGAAAATCGACGCTGTTCAATCGACTGGTCGGGCAGAAGCTCGCGCTGGTGGATGACACACCCGGCGTCACGCGCGACCGCCGCGAAGGCCAGGGGCGTCTCGGCGATCTCGAATTCACGCTGATCGACACCGCGGGCCTCGACGAGGGCGCCAAGGGCTCGCTGACCGCGCGCATGCAGGAGCAGACCGAGACCGCGATCGCGCTTGCCGATGCCCTGATGTTCGTGATCGACGCGCGCGCGGGCCTGACGCCGAACGATCGCGGCTTCGCCGATTTCGCGCGCCGCGCCAACAAGCCGGTGGTGCTGGTCGCCAACAAGAGCGAGGGCAAGCATGGCGAAGCCGGCGCGATGGAATCCTACGCGCTGGGCCTCGGCGAGCCGATCCAGATTTCCGCCGAGCATGGCGAGGGCCTCAGCGATCTCTACGACGCGCTGCGCGCGATCATGCCGGAGCCGGCCGACGAGGGCGAAGAGTTCGACGATGACGACGTCATCGTATCAGACGAGGAAATCGCGAAGCGGCCGATCCGGGTGGCGATCGTCGGCCGCCCCAATGCCGGCAAATCCACGCTGATCAATCATCTGCTCGGCGAGGAACGGCTGCTGACCAGCGCAGAGGCCGGGACCACCCGCGATTCCATCTCCGTCGAGGTTAACTGGCAGGGCCGGGATTTTCGCGTGTTCGATACCGCGGGATTGCGGCGGCGGTCGCGGATCGAGGAAAAGCTGGAGAAGCTCTCGGTGTCGGACGCGCTGCGCGCCATCCGCTTCGCCGAAGTCGTGGTGCTGATGATGGACGCGCAGAACAAGTTCGAGGAGCAGGATCTGCGGATCGCCGACCTGATCGAGCGCGAGGGCCGCGCGCTGGTGATCGCGGTCAACAAATGGGACCTGATGGGGAAGCAGTCGAGCCTGATTGCGGCGTTGCGTACCGACGCCGATCATCTGCTGCCGCAGGTCAAGGGCATGCCGATCGTCGCGGTGTCCGGCCTGATGGGCGAGGGCATCGACCGGCTGATGAGTTCGATCGAAGAGGCCTATGCGGTGTGGAACCGGCGGGTGCCGACGGCGACGCTCAATCGCTGGTTCGAGCAGGCGGTGGATGCCAATCCGCCGCCGGCGGTGTCGGGCCGACGGCTGAAACTGAACTACATCACGCAGGCCAAGGCGCGGCCGCCGAGTTTCATCCTGTTCTGCTCGCGCGCCGACGCCGTGCCGCAGTCCTACCTGCGCTATCTCGTCAATTCCATGCGCACATTCTTCGAACTGCCGGGTACGCCGGTGCGGATCAGTCTGCGCGAAAAAGCCAACCCGTTCGCCCACAAGCGCAAGCGGCCGTCGTGAGCGAGGCGAATTCCGCGGGCACGGATGCGGTGCCTGTGGCGCACGGCGGCGCGGTAGCCTTCATCTTCGTCACCATTCTGCTCGACATGCTGGCGCTCGGCCTGATCATGCCGATCCTGCCCAAGCTGGTGGAGAGCTTCGTCGATAACGACACCGCCAGTGCGGCGCGTATCTTCGGCCTGTTCGGTACCGCCTGGGCGCTGATGCAGTTTTTCTTCTCGCCTATTCTCGGCGCCCTGTCGGACCGCTTCGGCCGGCGGCCGGTGGTGCTGTTCTCGAATTTCGGGCTGGCGCTCGATTATGTGCTGATGGCGCTGGCGCCGTCGCTGCTTTGGCTGTTCATCGGCCGGGTGATCTCGGGGATCACCTCGGCGAGCGTTTCGACGGCATTCGCCTACATCGCGGATGTGACGGCGCCGGAGCGGCGCGCCGCGGTGTTCGGCAAGATCGGCGCCGCGTTCGGCGCCGGCTTCATTCTTGGGCCGGCGATCGGCGGGCTGCTCGGCGACATCGATCCCCGGCTGCCGTTCTGGGCGGCGGCGGGTTTGGGCTTCGCCAATACGCTGTATGGTTTTCTGATCCTGCCGGAATCGCTGCCGCGCGAACGCCGCTCGCCGTTACGCTGGAAAAGCGCCAATCCAATTGGCGCGCTGCATCTGCTGCGCTCCGACCGGGTGCTGGCGGGACTGTCGGTGGTGAATTTTGTCGCGCAGACCGCGCATGTGGTGTTGCCGAGCACCTACGTGCTCTATGCGACCTACCGTTACGGCTGGGACACCACCACCGTCGGCCTGACGCTGGCCATGGTCGGCGTCTGCGCGATGGTGGTGCAGGGGATGGCGATCGGGCCGATCGTGCGACGGTTCGGCGAGCGGCGGGCGCTGATGCTCGGGCTCGGCAGCGGCGCGGCAGGCTTTCTGATCTTCGCGCTCGCGCCGACCGGTCCGCTGTCATGGCTCGGCATTCCCGTGATGGCGTTGTGGGGCGTCTCGGGGGCGGCGATCCAGGCGCTGATGACGCAACTGGTCGCGCCAAACCGGCAGGGCCAGCTGCAGGGCGCGAATACCAGCGTGCAAAGCGTGGCCCAGCTGGTGGGACCGTTTCTGTTCACGCTGATCTTTGCATATTTCATCGGTGCGAAGGCGCCGCTGCAACTGCCGGGGGCGCCATTCCTGCTGGCGTCGGCGCTGTTGCTGCTGGCGTTGGTGATCGCGTCGCGCACGCTGACGGTGGCGGGCGACAGGAATTCTTGATTTTCGCGGGAAGAGGCTTCTTCGTGCGCCGCCTCGAACGATACGGCGCGTTACGCATCACACATCCCGAGGACGTTGACCGGTCATCCTCTCGACGAGAGGCTGGGCGCCATTGTCGCCGATCCTGAATCGGGAACTATCCGATGCCGGGAGGCCACCGGCAGAGGGGCTGCTGCCGGAGGATTCCTGTCGGGCGGCCGCGAATCACTTATGCTCGTACCCTGACTTCAGGAGGCCGACATGGTCGCAGACAGCAACAGCCAGATCGCATGGCATCGGGCTCAGATCAGGAAACACCGCGAGACGCTGAAACAGATCGAAACCGCCCGACATAACTTCGGTGAGATCGCCGGCTCGAAGACGATCGCCCAAACGCAAAAAACGGTCGCCGGGCTGAAACGCAAGATCGGGGATTCCGAACGGATCGTCGCGGCTTACGAGCGGCACACCCGCCGTCCGCTCACGACCGACTTTGGAACTCTCGCCAGCGTTCCCTGGAGCAAGTGGAATGCCCACGATTCCTCGGACCAGCGATAGACCGGGCGGCGCCTTGGGGGTCGGACTCGCCCACGCCTTCAATTGAATTCGCCACCGGCCGGCGGG
>JAYSPJ010000716.1:0-3010 GCA_043722155.1 Bradyrhizobium sp. | reverse complement strand
GCAAGTTTCCAGCAAACCTCGGGCGAAACGCGCCGCGAGATCGCGAAACTGTATCTTAAGTTTGAAATCGAAATCCCTCATCCGTCGTCCCTGCGAACGCAGGGATCCATATGCCGCGGCTTATCGGTGAGACGTTGGTGTTAGATACCTTCTTCAACAACCAACACCTGTGTTTGATGGTGTGGACGGCCCCCTACGGCATCGAGTGTGCCAGAATGAGCTTGTCAGTGATCTCAGACAAGGGAGCCGTCCGTGGAACATATTATCCGAATTGGCATGGATACGTCGAAGCATATTTTTCAGCTGCATGGGGTTGATGCGGATGAACAGCCGGTGTTGCGCAAGCGGCTTCGGCGCAAGGAAATGGTTTTGTTTTTCGCCAAACTGCTACCGACCGTGATCGGGATGGAGGCGTGCGGCGCAGCGCATTACTGGGCGCGCGTGCTGCGTGGGCTCGGTCACGAAGCGAAGCTGATGGCGCCGCAGCACGTCAAGCCTTACATCAAACGTAACAAAAACGACGGGCGCGATGCCGAGGGAATGTGCGAGGCGATGAGCCGGCCGACCATGCAGTTCGTGCCGGCAAAGACTGAAGAGCAGCAGGCAGCCCTGATGTTGGCGGGGGTTCGCCAGCAACTGATCGCCAGGCGTACCCAGCTGAGCAACGCGATCCGCGGCTACGCGGCGGAGTTCGGACTGACAACGGCCAAGGGGCTGGACAAGATCGAACCGCTGTTGGCCCGGATCGCGCAAGACAACAGGGTGCCGGAGTTGGCGCGCGAGCTGTTCGCTTTCCAGGGAACAGATTATGCGCGACTGCAAATTGAGCTGAAGGCGATCGAGGCCAGGCTGATGGCTTGGCACCGCGCCAATGCCTGCAGCAAACGGCTGGCGCAGATCCCCGGAGTAGGGCCGATCGGCGCCACCGCACTTGTAATGAAGACTCCCGATCCGCGCGCATTCCCCTCCGGTCGGCAGTTTGCGGCCTGGCTCGGGTTGACCCCAAAAGATCATTCCACCGGCGGCAAGATCAGGCTCGGCAAGATCACCCGCGCCGGCGATGAGGTGTTGCGAAGCCTGTTGGTGGCGGGGGCGACCGCGGTGATCCAGCAGGTCAGGAAGGGCCGCGGCCGTCCGTCGCCATGGCTGCTTGATTTGCTGAAGCGCAAGCCACCCAAACTCGCGGCCGTGGCGCTTGCCAACAAGATTGCCCGTATCGCCTGGAAGCTGATGGCGACCGGGGAAAGTTACGACAGCACGCGGATGACCGGCCCATCGGTATCCGCCGCTTACGAGATCGGTCGGTCGGCGGGTTCGCCGCACCGGCCGGGCCGGAGCTGCAAGAGGAGATCAGATGGTAGGATCGATCGATCCAAGGTGCGAGACATCCCGTGGGACCCATTGGCATAAGACAGGCCGTGTGGTTGTTTGGAACTCGCGTCGCGGAAGCCATCTTGGCCGCGGTCCAACCGACCGCAACAACAGGCCGTACATATGGGCGCAAGCGATCCGATCAAACCTAAGAAAACTCTTGCGGCACGGGGGCCGTCCACATATGGGTCCCGGATCGGCGCTCGCGTTGCTCGCTTGTCCGGGACGACGAGGTGAGCCTAACCCGCCGGCAGCACGGTGATCTCCGGCCACAATTTCTTCCAGCGCGCCGCCTTGGCCTCGTAATCTGCCGCCGAAAAATTCGGTCCGGGATTCGGCCGGACGATCATGCCGGCGATATCGTCGAAGCCGTCGGGCGCATGGACGTCGTGACCACCGTGCGTGCGGCGCATTCCAACGCGGGTATTTCTGGTCAGGAAGCGGTCGATGCCTTCGGTCGAGGACTGCAGCGCGGGGTAGGGCAACCCGTGCTTTTCGGGATACCAGAGATGGACGCGGGCCTGATTGCGTGCCTCGACCGTGACGCCGACCTTGGCGAACGCGTTCTGCAATTGCCGGATCACGGCATCCTCGGCCTGCCATGAGGTGTCGGGATCGAAATAGAACACATCGTAGTCGTTGATGCCGTAATCGAGCGCGCGATTTGTCAGCACGTTCCACACGGTCTGCACCAGGCATCCCGCAACGATCCACGCATCCGGCAGTCCGAGCCGGAACAGTTCATCCGATATCGCCGCGTTGACCGGATTGCGAAGTGCGGTGGCGAGGAATTCAGCAGTATTCACGCGTCGCGTTCAATGTACCGCGGTGAAAAACCGCGCGACGCGGAAACCGGAAAGCCAGGTCCATACCGGCTGGCCTCGGATGCCGAGGTCCCACGATCCGACCACGGCGTCGGCGCGGCCGACCAGATTGTCCATCGGCAACAGCCCGACGCCGCCGTCGCGCACGGCGACGCGGCTGTCGGCCGAGTTGTCGCGGTTATCGCCGAGCACGAACAGTTTTTCCGGCGGCACCATCACCTCGGGCGTGTTGTCGAGCCGGCCGTTGTCGCGCATCTTGAAGATCGCGTGGCTGACGCCGCCCGGCAGCGTCTCGATGTAGCGCCGGGCCGGTTCGCCGCCGCCGGAACCGTCTTCCGACGATCCGATGCCGTCCGGCTTCAGCGCTGCGGCATGGTCGTTGATGAAGAGCTGGCCCTGCCGCATCTGGATGCGGTCGCCGGGGAGCCCTACGACGCGCTTGACCCAGGCCTGCGCGCGGTCGCCCGGCCAGCGAAACACCACGACGTCGCCGCGCTTCGGTGTCCCTGAAAACACCCGCCCGGTCTCGGGCAGGTTGATCTGGATCGGCAGCGATGAAGTGCCGTAGCCGTAGGGATATTTCGAGGCCAGCAGCGCATCGCCGATCAGCAACGTCGGCTCCATCGAGCCTGACGGGATATAGAACGGCTCGGCGAGCGCGCCCTTGGCGACGAACACGATCGCCACGATCGCCGCGAGCTGGACGGCCTGGCCGCGCCAGCTGGTCGGCTTCGGGAGGACCCTTTCCTTGTCGACGCTCACTAGCCCGTCCCTCCGACCGTAATCCTTTCCATCCGTAGCGTCGGCTGGCCGAC
>JAYSPJ010000715.1:0-6758 GCA_043722155.1 Bradyrhizobium sp. | reverse complement strand
CTGGGACCAGCCGTGATCGCCGTTGTTGTAATAGGCAGGGGAATCGCCGCGGAACGGCGCGGTGGCGATGGCCCCCGCGGTGCCGATGGCGGCGCCCGCTACGCCGGCGGCGACATCGCCCGGCCAGAATCCAGTTTCCCGGTTGGTACGGCTGCCGTCATCCCAGCGGTTATAGCTGTCGTGATAGGCTGCCCCGCGCTGATAGCTGCCGGTATAGGGATTTCCCGGTCCCTTGTTCTGGCAATTGGCGTTTGGGTAGAACTGCGCGCAGTAACCGGGATTGTAGATCACTTCCTGCGCCAGAGCAGGGGCTGCAAGGGCCGTGGAAAGAATCACGGCCGCGCCGAGAAGTCTTGATTTCGTCATGTGGGTATTTCTCCGGAAAGGTTATGCCGAGGTAATCCCGTGATGCTGCGGATGTTCCGAATCCGGGTTGTGCCGGCATCGAACCGATGTGAAGTTCCCGTTCCGTTGTTTCAGGGATTGAGTGAGCGCCGATGCAGACGCAGGACATTGACTACCGCGCCGACGCGGTCATGCGCGGCTATCTCGCCTTCGACGTGGCCAACGCCGGGCGGCGGCCGGGCGTGCTGGTGTTTCACGAGGGGCTGGGCCTCGGCGACTTCGTCATGGCGCGGGCGCGGATGCTGGCGGAGCTCGGCTATGTCGCGCTCGCCGCCGACATGTTCGGCGAACGCCGGCAGGCGCGTAACCTGCAGGAGGTCGCGAAACTGGTGGGCGAGCTCCGCGGCGAGCCGGAAACGCTGCGCGGGCGCGGGCGCGCCGCGCTGGCTGCGCTCGCGGACTTGCCGCAGGTCGATACCAGCCGAATGGCGGCGATCGGTTTCTGCTTCGGCGGCTCGGTGGTTCTGGAGCTCGCCCGCGACGGCGCCGATCTCAAGGCCGCCGTCAGCTTTCACGGCGTGCTCACCACCAGAACGCCGGCCGTGCCGGGCAGGGTGAAGGCCAGCGTGCTGGTTCTGACCGGCGCCGACGATCCGCTGGCGCCGCCTGAGCAGGTGGCGGCTTTTGAGGCCGAGATGCGCGCGGCGGAAGTGCGGGACTGGCAAGTGATCAGCTACGGCAACACGCTGCATGGTTTCACCAACCCGGCCGCCGACGGTTCGATGCTGCGCACCGCGCTCTACAGCGCGCAGGCCGACCGCCGCTCCTGGGCGTCGATGCAGAGCCTTTTCGATGAGGTGTTCCGGTAGCGTTAGCGGCCCCGGCGTGGATGGACCGTCATTGCTGCGAGGGTTCATTAGCCGGGCACCGTAGGAATGCGGTTCGGCCGCTTTTTTATCGACTTTCTATGTACGGTACCGTACATCATTTTGCACTTATTCTCCCGTCGGCAATCGGCGGAATATGACCAATCTCATTGGTATTGTTCGATTGTCACGACGAGGTCGTCTGATCGATCAGGGATCCTGAATGAACGACGCTGCCCTTTGTGCAACATGTCCGCGCCGTTATTCAGGCTTCTGCGGCGCGTTGCTGGGACAGCCAGCCGAGGTGCCGCGCTTTCGCCCGACAACAAATTGGCGGATACACCAAACGGTACGTTCGGGCGAACAGATCGCCGCTCGAAACCAGGTCTCCGAGGATGTCTTCGTGCTGTGCGGCGGTTGGGGATTTCGGTTCCTCCAGCTATCCGACGGCCGTCGGCAAATATTGAATTTTCTGCTGCCCGGCGATCTGTTCTCCGCCACCTCGGTATTCGAGGAACGGTTCCATTTCTCGGTCAGGGCATTGACGGAGATTCAAATAACCAGAATGCGACGCACGGAAGTCCAGTCAAGACTCGCGATCGACCCCGGCATCCTGACGGCGCTGGCCAAATCCTGCGTCGCCGAAGCCGAAACTGCGGATGCGATGCTGACCGCGCTCGGCCGGCGGTCGGCGGAAGAGCGCATCGCCTATTTGTTTCTGTCCCTTATGAAGCAGATCGCGGCCCGAAGCGTGATCCGCGAGGAGCGTTACCGCTTTCCGTTGCGCCAACAGGTCATCGCCGATGCCGTCGGTCTCACGTCGGTTCATGTGAGTCGGGTTCTCGGTCTCTTCCGCGATCGCAATATCGTCGATTTGTCAGGCGGCATTCTGCAAGTCTTCAATCTCGCAGAATTGCGACGCCTCGGTTCATTTCACTGACCGCGACGGTCGCATATCGATGCGTCCCTCGCGTGTGACGCCGTTGAGAGCCAGGGCGGCAGATCAGCGGTCGGCGCGCCGGGCGTCGAGGATGCTTCGAACCGTTCTTCCCAGTTCCTGTCGCGAATAGGGTTTGCTGAGCAGCCAGGTATCGTCATCCAGGCGTCCGTTGTGGACGATGGCGTTCCTGGTGTAGCCGGACGTGAAGATCACGGCGGCATCCGGAAAACGCTCCAGGACTGCCGCCGAAACCTTCTTGCCGTCCATGCCATGCGGCAGAACAACGTCGGTGAACAGCAAGTCCAGAGTTCCAATGGTGGGCAGAACGGACAAGACCGCAGGCCCGTCTGCCACGGCAATGACATTGTATCCGAAACTTCTGAGCACGCCGGTCACATAGACGCGGACTTCGGGATCGTCCTCGACCACCAGAATCGTGTCCGATCCGCCAACGAAGCCGGCTATTGAACCGTTCGTTCCAGCGTTCATGGCGGTGCCCCTGCCGGCTGCGGCGACGACATCCGGGTGGGCGCGAGGCAGATAGATCTTCACCGTGGTCCCGTGCCCAATCTCGCTGTAAAGTTTCAAATGGCCGCCTGATTGCTTGACGAAGCCATAGATCATGCTGAGGCCGAGCCCGGTTCCTTGACCAAGCCCCTTGGTTGTGAAGAACGGTTCGAGGGCACGAGCCTGTACTTCAGGCGACATGCCGTGGCCGGTGTCGCTGACGGCGACCAGTACGTATTGGCCGGCAGGCACATCGTGATGCTGTGTGGCATAATTTCGGTCGAGGTGGGCGTTGGACGTCTCGATCAAGACCGTGCCGCCCTCCGGCATCGCGTCGCGCGCGTTGACGACGAGATTGAGCAACGCGTTCTGGAGTTGACCTTTATCCACCACGGCCTGCCACAATCCGCCGCCGAGCACCGTTTCAACTTCGAAGCGCTCGCCGAGGCTGCGGCGCAACAGTTCGGTCTCCTCCCGGATCAGCGCGTTGATATCCGCGACGACCGGGACCAGGGGCTGCTTGCGTGCGAAGGCCAGAAGCTGCCGGTTGAGTTGCGCGCCGCGTTCTGTCGCCACCAGCGCCATCGAAACGTAATTCTGCGCCGTTGGTCGGCCGGCGACCTCGTCCTGCAGCATTTCGAGGTATCCCCCGATGACGAGCAGAAGGTTGTTGAAATCGTGCGCGACCCCGCCGGTGAGCTGTCCCACCGTTTCCATTTTCTGGGCCTGGTAAAGCAGCGCTTCCTCCTGCTGGCGAACGGAGACGTCGCGCAGGATCGCGGTAAAGAAAACCCGACCGTCGACATCGAACCTGGCGATTGATGCTTCCGCCGGAAATTCGGCACCGTTCTTGCGGCGGCCAAAGATCTGTCCGCGCTGGCCCATCAGGCGGCCTTCTTCCTTGCCGGTCGCGAACGTCCGCATACAGCCGGCGTGCACGGCGTGGTAACGCTCGGGAAGCAGGAAATCAATCGACCGGCCGACCACTTCGTCAGCACTATAGCCGAATATTCTCTCGGCCCCGGCGCTGAACTGCACGATCTTTCCGTCACGGTCCGTCAGAAGGATGCCATCGATCGAAGTATCGACGATGCGCTTCAGCTCCATCTCGGAAGTGCGGTGTCGCACATCGTCTTCGCCCAGCTCGCGGAAGGCGCGGCTGATTGCCCAAAGGCCGACAACCAGAGTAATGGAAATCAGCAGCGTAAAGCTCCCGGCGACCGGATCGAAGCTGCTCGTCGCTGGATCGGCGCCCCATGCGCCGAGCAGGGTCACGATATGGCGTATCCCAATCAGCGCCATTGCAAAGGCAATGGCGCCCCAGGCGAAAGCGAATCTGACAACGCGGATTTGCGTGATTGCGAGCGCCGCGGCAACGAACTGCAACGCAATCGACGGCAAGAGGATCGATGCAGGCAAGATCAAGGACTTCCCCGGCGTCTGTACGGCTACGGTGAAAACGAACCTGGCGTCAGCCCGGACACATCGAGGCTTTCCGTCGCGGCCGCCGGCGACAGATTTACCGCGCGTCACGATAAAATCGATGCACAAGCAGAACGCCTGCTAACATGAAACAAGCGGTGTGCCGAAATCTTTATTGCACTGTCAGGCAAAACCGCCGCGGGACTTAATCTGGGTTATTGCTGTAGATTGTTGATTTGCATCGTGATGAGCTCGCCGCGAGCAGGGGGCATATGTTCGGAATTCTGGGGCTGGGGTTTCTGCTGGGCATGCAGCACGCGCTGGAAGCCGATCATATCGCGGCGGTGTCGAGCATCGCGGCGCGCCGCAGCCATGTCGGCGATATCCTCCGGCATGGCCTGACCTGGGGCCTCGGCCATACCCTGACGCTGTTCGCCTTTGCCGGCGCCGCGCTTCTGCTCGGACGCGCGATCCCCGAACATGTCGCGCGGCCGATGGAGACCGCCGTCGGCATCATGCTGGTCGGGCTCGGCGCGCATGTGCTGTGGCGGCTGTGGCGCGACCGCGTGCATTTTCACCGCCACGGCCATGACGACGGCACGGTACACCTCCATGCCCACAGCCATGCCGGCGAAACACTGCCGCATGCCCGCGCCCCTCACGCGCACCCGCATCGCTTTCGCTGGCGCACGCTGCTGGTCGGCCTGATGCACGGCATGGCCGGCTCGGCGGCGCTGCTGGTGCTCGCGGTGTCGCAGGCCGCCACTCCCGCGGTCGGGCTCGGTTATGTCGCGCTGTTCGGGATCGGCTCGATGATCGGCATGGCGGCGCTGTCGACGGTGATCGCGGTGCCGCTTGCGGCCTCCGCGCGCTGGCTCACCTGGGCCAATCGCGGCCTGCAGGGCGCGGTCGGCGCCGTTACGATCGCGATCGGCGTCACCACCATTGTCGAAACCGCGTTCGGCTAGGGCAATTCGCGCGCGTTAACATTTCCTGATCGCGCTGTTTCAGATTTGAACGAACGTGAATGCTTGCGCGTTAGGCTTACCGGCAGTTTGGCCGGTGGCTTTAACCCTTGGGTTCGCGCATTGGGATAGGTTGCCGCTGACAACAGGGAACCGCAACCATGCGCGCTGCAATCGCACTGGCAATTTTGATCGGAACGACGGTGACGGCTCTGGCCGGCGGCGGTTTTGAGATCGTGATTCCCGGCCGCCCGGGGGTGCCCGTCATCATTAACGGCGTCGATGCATCCTATGCCGTGGTCGAAGGCGACTGGGGTCTCGGCAAGGGCGCGCAGGTGCAGACCAAGGTCTATGGCGGTCGCTATATCGATCCCGTACCCAATGTCGGTCACTACTACCCGAGCGCCGGCCTCATGCCGGCTTACGGACGCCTCGAAATTCAACCGCCGGCCAATCGCAAGCTGCCGCAGCCCGCGGAGAGCTATCATCAGTCATGGTCGGCGCAATCCAACCCTCGGCAACCGGCGCAGTCCGACGTACCGTTCTATCCGCCGCCGGTGATCGTCGCGCCCCAGATCGACGTCCCGCCGCGACATTTTCGGAATTGATAGCAGAGCGTTTCCACACCAAGAGCCCACGCCCACAAAAAACATATCCACAGGAGAGAGTAATGCGTCAGATGATTTCAGGAGTGGTGGCGGCAGTTGCCGTGATGATGACCGCGGGCGCCGCGCCCGCGATGGCATGCGGAGGCGGATTGTTCACGTCGTGCTCGCCGTGCGCATACGCCGCGCCGTGCGCGCCGGCTCCGGTCTACGTGGCTCCGGTCGCGGCCTATTCGGGCTGCAACACCGGCTGCGGCGGCTGGGCCCATGAGCGGCTGCCCGATCCGGTGCATCAGTATTATTACGTCAACCAGGGTCCGACCTATACCGGTCCGGGGAACTGGGCTCCGCAACCCACCTATCAGGAAAGCGCGGTCCCCGGCTGGAGCGCCTATCGTCATCGTCCCTATCGCTACGGTTATGATGGCGGCCGCTACGCCAGCCCCACCAATCATTATTACGATGGCGCCGCCGTCCAGGGTCCGCGGGCCTACGGCTATCGCGCGCATCGGTACGGCTACCGCCACCACTCGGTTCGTCCGAGCTTCCGCTACGGCTACGCCCCGCGCCACGGCTACATGCCGCGTCACAGCATGCGCCACGGCGGCCCGATGATGATGCAGCGTCACCACGGTCACGCGCTGCGCCGCTACTACTGATCCAGAATATCATCTGAAAATACCAGCGCCCGTTCGCATCACGCGAGCGGGCGTTGTGCTGTAGGTTACGGGCCCATCAGGCCGAGCCGGCTGGCGCCGATGTACAGTGCCAGCACCGCCGCATTCGACACGTTGAGGCTCTTGATTTCGCCGGGCATGTCGAGCCGCGCCACCGCGCTGCAGGTGTCGCGGGTCAATTGCCGCAAGCCCTTGCCTTCCGCCCCGAGCACCAGCGCCAGCGGCTGCCGCAGGGTCATCGCGCCGAGATCCTCGCTGCCCTCGCTGTCGAGCCCGACCGTCATGAAACCCTGGTCGTTCAACTGGTTCAGCGCCCGCGCCAGATTTGTCACGGTCACCAGCGGCACCAGCTCCAGCGCGCCGGAGGCGGATTTGGCCAGCACCCCGGTCGCTTCGGGGCTGTGACGCGCCGTGGTGACGATGGCCTTGAC
>JAYSPJ010000714.1:0-4454 GCA_043722155.1 Bradyrhizobium sp. | reverse complement strand
CGCGGCCTTCGATGGTGGCCGAGCCCATATGCGGCAGCAGGGTCGCCTTGCCGGCCTTGGCCAGCCGCACCAGTTTCGGATTGATCGCGGGCTCGTGCTCGTAGACGTCGAGACCGGCGCCGCCGATCTCGCCGGCTTCGATCTATTTGATCAGCATGTCCTCGTCGATCACCCCGCCGCGCGCGGTGTTGACGATATAGGCCTCTTTCCGGATCAGCTTCAGCCGCCGGGCCGAGAGCAGATGATACGTCGCCGGCGTGTGCGGACAATTCACCGAGATGATGTCCATCCGCGCCAGCATCTGGTCGAGGCTTTCCCAATAGGTCGCGC
The DNA here is from genome assembly GCA_043722155.1 of Bradyrhizobium sp. Taxonomy (GTDB): domain Bacteria; phylum Pseudomonadota; class Alphaproteobacteria; order Rhizobiales; family Xanthobacteraceae; genus Bradyrhizobium. The sequence continues at coordinate 4,124 of JAYSPJ010000714.1, read as the reverse complement.
CCAACTCGTCGGCAATGACAGGCGCGACGGGACGGCGGTTGTGATAGTGAATTTGCAGGCCGAAGGCGCGCGCCCGGCGCGCCACGGCCTGGCCAATGCGGCCCATGCCGATGATGCCGAGGCGTTTGCCGCCGATGCGATGGCCGAGCATCCAGGTCGGCGACCAGCCCGGCCAGTTCTTGCCCTCGGTGAGGATGGAGGCGCCTTCGATCAGCCGCCGCGGCACCGCCAGAATCAGCGCCATGGTCATGTCGGCGGTGTCTTCGGTCAGAACTTTCGGGGTATTGGTCACGGTGATGCCGCGCGCATGGGCAGCGACCACGTCGATATTGTCGACGCCGTTGCCGAAATTGGCGATCAGCTTCAGCTTGCAGTCGGGATCATTGAGAAGCTGTTCCGATATTTCGTCGGTGACAGTGGGCACCAGCACATCGGCGGTCCGCACCGCCTCGGCGATCTGTTCCGGCGTCATCGGTGTGTCGTCGAGATTGAGCCGGGCGTCGAACAGCTCGCGCATCCGGGTCTCGATCGAGTCCGGCAGCTTGCGCGTGACGACAACCAGAGGCTTTCTCTTAACCGGCATATCCTGCTCTCACGAGGCTCTCACTCGCCATCCCCTTTAGATCGTCAAAGGCTTCGCCGTTGAGGCCTCATTAACCCGGTTGTTCGACACTGCGGCTGGCCGCGCGGTCCCGGTGTTTGGTTGTGGCTTCCTTGGGTTCCCCGATATTTCCCGCCGGTTTCCGACGGGAAATCTCGGGCTCGTCTTGGTGCAGAGCGTTCCGTCCTCTCTAGCAGAAGGCCGGGCCAAGACAAGAACCCCGGCAAGCCGCCCGGGACTGAAAGATCGCAGGGGCGATCGGGATCGCGGGGGCGCGATCGGGCGGGGTACAGGGGTTCGGCGTTCCCGGTGTTTCAGCTCGAAGAATTTGAGTTGGGTTCTCGGCAGGAGGCGAGTTGATGGCGTTGAGGCGTTTTTGCAGGTTGGTGGTGCTCGCGGGGATCATGCTGGGCGCGTCGGTCAGCACCGGATTTTCGGCCAAGGAATCGGGCCAGACCACCAGCGGCTTGCCGCTACCGCGTTATGTCAGCCTCAAATCCGATCATGTGAACGTCAGGGCCGGTCCGACCAAGGACAACGACGTCGCCTGGGTCTATACCCGCTCGGGCCTGCCGGTTGAGATCACCGCCGAATTCGAGAACTGGCGCCGGGTGCGCGATTCGGAAGGGGCGGAGGGCTGGGTCTATCACTCGCTGCTGTCCGGCCGCCGCACCGCGGTCATCACCATGAAGGCCAGGGACGAACTTGCGCCGCTCTACGAGAGCGCCGACCGGACCAGCGCGCTCGCCGCCCGTCTGCAGGCCGGCGTCGTGGCCCAGGTGAAGAAATGTACGGCCGGCTGGTGCCGCGTCATCGGCAACGGCTTTGACGGCTGGATCGAGCAGCAGCGGCTGTGGGGCGTCTATGCGGATGAGAAGGTGGAGTAGGGGATCGCAACGCAGTCCCTCAACACGTCGTCCCGGCCAAGCGAGCGTAGCGAGCGCCGAGCCGGGACCCATACTCCGCGGCCTATCGGTCAAGGCAATTGGTCAGATGCCTTCAACAAACAACTAGCATCGGTGGTTATGGGTCCCCGCGTTCGCGGGGACGACAGCCGAGAAACTCAGCGCTTCTTGCGCAGGCGAACGACCATGTCGACCCGGGCGACCTCGTAGCCTTCGGGCACATCCGGCATCTTCTGCAGCACCAGATGCGGATCCGGAATGTCGACCAGTTCGTGGCTGTTTTCGAGATAGAAGTGGTGATGCCTCGTGACGTTGGTGTCGAAATAGGTCTTCGTGCCGTCGACGCTGACCTGGCGCAGCAGGCCGGCATCGGTCAGCTGATTGAGGGTGTTGTAGACGGTGGCGAGTGATACCGGGACCTTGGCGAGGGTGGCTTCCTCGTAGAGCATTTCCGCGGTGAGATGGCGCGCACCCTTTCCGAACAGCAGCCAGCCCAGCGCCATGCGCTGACGGGTCGGGCGCAGCCCTGCCGCCTGCAGCATTTCATTGACGTCATGCCAGGGGCAGCCCGTCAGCGCCGGCTGGTGGCCGGCGGGGCCGGCCGCAGGATGGGCGGCATCATCGTTCAAAATCGAAGCGTCCAAGCTTATTTCCACGTCAGGCACCGCACTCGCTGTCGCACCACTGCTGTGACGGAATATAGAAGGAAATCCGTTAGATGCAAGTATTTCGCAACTGGAACGGCCCCAGGATAACTGGAACGATCCTATGATAAACGGAACCGGGAGTGGCACTCGGCGATTTACTGATGGTGGTGCTTTGCCACCGGCGGGGCCTATGATAGAGAGCGCGCGGACTTAGCTTTGCGATTCCGGCAAAGGCGAGCGCCGGTTGCCGCAGGACCATCCTGAACTGCGGTATTTGCGCCAACTAGCGATAATTGGCGCGCTTCATACGCGAATCGGGTCCGTTTCGCTCGAAAACGCTCCATCGGGATTTTGAAGAGGCTCGACAGCATGCTGGATCGACGCGGCAGTTACGAATACGAGGATCTGCTGGCGTGTGGCCGCGGCGAGATGTTCGGCCCGGGCAACGCGCAATTGCCGCTGCCGCCGATGCTGATGTTCGACCGTATCACCGAAATCTCCGAAACCGGCGGGGAATACGGCAAGGGCATGGTTCGCGCGGAACTCAATGTGAACCCGGACCTCTGGTTCTTCGGCTGCCATTTCAAGGGCGATCCGGTCATGCCGGGCTGTCTCGGCCTCGATGCGCTCTGGCAGATGGTGGGCTTCTACCTTGGCTGGGTCGGCGGCGCGGGGCACGGCCGGGCGCTGGGCCTCGGCGAGCTGAAGTTTTCTGGCCAGGTGATGCCGAACGTCCGCAAGATTGTGTACAACGTCGATATCAAGCGCGTGATGCGCCTAAAGCTCTGGCTTGGCATCGCCGACGGCTGGCTTTCGGCCGATGGCGAGATTATCTATCGCGCGAAGGATCTGAGGGTTGGGCTCTTGAAGCAGGGTGCCGCATTGGAGCCGGGAACGTAAGGTTACCTGCTTCGGCCGATGAGGCGGCGTTCGGTTAGACGGCCATCACACAAACGGAAACGACAGGGCGAGGCGATCATGAGGCGGGTTGTCATCACGGGGATGGGTATTGTCTCGTCCATCGGAAACAACACCCAGGAAGTACTGGCGAGCCTCCACGAGGCGAAGTCCGGGATCACGCGCGCGGATAAATATGCCGAGCTCGGTTTCCGCTCCCAGGTGCAGGGTAAGCCCACGCTCGATCCGGCCAGCGTCATCGATCGGCGCGCGATGCGCTTCCTCGGCGAGGGCGCGGCGTGGAATCATGTCGCGATGGAGCAGGCGATCCTGGATTCCGGTCTTGAGCTCTCGGACGTTTCCAACATTCGCACCGGCATCATCATGGGCTCCGGCGGACCCTCGGCCCGCACCATCGTGGAGGCCGCCGACATCACCCGCACCAAGGGACCGAAGCGGGTCGGGCCGTTCGCGGTGCCGAAGGCGATGTCGTCGACGGCGTCGGCGACGCTCGCCACCTGGTTCAAGATCAAGGGCGTCAACTATTCGATCTCGTCGGCCTGCGCCACGTCGAACCATTGCATCGGCAACGCCTACGAGACCATCCAGATCGGCAAGCAGGACATTATTTTCGCGGGCGGCTGCGAGGAACTCGACTGGTCGCTGTCGGTGCTGTTCGACGCCATGGGCGCGATGTCCTCTAAATACAACGATACGCCCGCCACCGCGTCCCGCCCCTATGACGTCAGCCGCGACGGCTTCGTCATTGCCGGCGGCGCCGGCGTGGTGGTGCTGGAAGAGCTCGAGCATGCCAAGGCGCGCGGCGCGAAAATCTACGGTGAAATCGTCGGCTACGGCGCCACCTCGGACGGCTACGACATGGTCGCGCCCTCCGGAGAGGGTGCCGAACGCTGCATGAAAATGGCGATGGCGACGGTCGACACCAGGATCGACTACATCAACCCGCACGCGACATCGACGCCGGCGGGCGATCCGCCCGAGATCGAGGCGATCCGCAAGGTGTTCGGAACCGGCGACAAGTGCCCGCCGATTTCGGCGACCAAGGCGCTGACC
>JAYSPJ010000713.1:0-3808 GCA_043722155.1 Bradyrhizobium sp. | reverse complement strand
CTGCGGACCGGAGCCAACGATGGCAACGCAAACAGGTCCCGGTTGTCGACCGGCGTGTCGCTCGAATTTGCCGGCAAGACGATCTGCTTCAGGCCGATCCTTCCGCGGTCGAGTTCGCGCAAGGCCAGCGGATCCGTGATCGCGGCACCGCGCTGCAGCGCCGCGCCTTCGATGGCGTGCGCGGGCAAGGTGCTGCACAACAGAACCAGAATTGCGGGAAGAAATCGCAAAGGCGCGGCCAAAGTCCCCGATCAACACCACGCGCCGGAGATGCCTCAAGGCAGCTCCGCGCGGCGGCTTCCATTTCTGGAAACTAGCCGAAAGACAGACAGGCTGTCTCGCAACAACCGGAACGCAGCCGGAATATCGCTTCACGTCGCGGTGAAGCGACCGGCTGTTGGGTCGGGATTATGCCATGGCGCGGGAATGGCCTTGAGCATATTTGGCGCGGACGAGTGCCTCACCTCGCCCCGCTTGCGGGGCGAGGGAGAAGAGGTCCCGGCGCTTCAACCTTGGCTCATCACGCTGTCAGCGCGCGACCACCAGGCCCTTGCTGGTCACCACCACCCAGCGGCCGTCCTGCTTGCGGATGGCGTCGACCCGGCCGAGGCCCGGGACGGGATCGCCGGCATAGACTTCAAAGATACCCCGCCGTCCCTCGATCAGGGCACCGCCATTGGCGACTTCGCGCAGCACCCAGCCCTCGACCGTCGGCAGCCTCGCCACTTCGGGCTTCGGCACGGGCAACGGAACGGGTGCTGCGACCGCGGCCGTTGCCGGGGGCGAGATCGAGCCGGTGACATCCTTCGCCGCCGCGGCGGCGGCGGCAGCGACCGGCACGGGCGCGGCCTGCGCGGCCCGAAGCTTGTCGACGGCTTCGCTGAGCCTGGCGAGTTTGGCGGCAGGCTCCGCTTGCGCCTTCTCGACCCTGTCGAGACGGTCGCTGGCCTTGTTGTCCCTGACGATGCCGACCTTGGAGGTGTGCTCGACGCTGGCCTTCAGGGCCAGGATGTCGGCGTCGATCCGGGCAACGGAAGCTTCGAGAACGAGATTGCCCGATGCCGTTGAGGCTCCACCGGCAAAATGCATTACACCCGCGGTCGCCAGGGCGCCGCCGAGCGCGCCCGCTACCGCCGCCAGCGCCACCACGGCCGCCAGCGCAGACAAGCGTCGCTTGCCGAACATTCCCTGCGCTTGCTCGGATTCCACTTCCGGCTCAACGCCCTGGCGGTCCCAGCCGCGGTCGCCGGATGACATGATCATGATCTTGCCCGGCGCGCGCTGAACGTCGGCCTCGGGGCCATCGGCTCCTTGAGCTTCGGGCTTTTGAGCTTCAACTTTGGGAGCTTCAACTTTGGGAGCTTCAGCCTTGGTTGCGTCCGCCTTGGGGGCGTTGCCCTGTTCGGGCACCAGACCGGGAGATTCGACCTCGGCCGCGGCGTGCAGGGTTTCTTGCAGGGTTTCTTGCAGGGTTTCCTGTGCCGCCACCGGCTGGCTTGCCGCATCGGATGAGTTGGAAACGGCCGGCCCGGCGCTGACGGATCCGGTTTCACCGCTGGTTGGCTCGGCCTGTTGTTCGCTCACGTCCGAATTCTCCGGTAAAGGTTCACCATTTGGTAACTTTCATTCCTTGCGAAATCGTTACCGGCAGCGGCCTTACCAAAATTTTAGGAACTGATGCGGCCCGGTTTCGCGCCCCTCGGGCGAGCGGCCGCTGCGACGGCGCTGCGAACCGGGTTCATGTTGCCCTGCGGCATCCGCCCGAACCGTCCCGATGCGTCGTTTGCGCCGCCTGGTTTCCGGACTATCATGGCGGTGAAGACCAGCCAGAAGGCAGGGAGCTCCATGGCCATCGAAAAATGTATCAACGAATTCGATGTCGATGAGGTCATTTTCGAGGAAGGCTCGACCGGGCGCGAGCTGTTCGTGGTGCTCGAGGGCAAGGTCGAGATCGCCAAGGTCAGCGGTGCCGGCAAAACCGTCATCGTGACGCTCGGCAAGGGCGAATTCTTCGGCGAAATGGCGGTCATCGACGGCTCGTCCCGGTCGGCCACCGCGATATCGGCCGCGCCCAACACCAGGGTGATGCGGATCAATCACGCCCGCTTCGTCTATCTGGTCAGCCAGCAGCCGGCGTTCGCGCTGATGATCATGGATGCGCTCTCAAAGCGCCTGAGGGCCTCCAACGCCGTCACCTTCAGGGCGGCCAACCCATGAGCGACCGCAAGCCGAGCCCGTTTCCGATCATCCTGAACAACGACGTCTGTTCGCTGATTCAGGCCGCCGAGGACGTCTACCAGATCCGTTTCAAGAACCGCGCCGCCAACGCCTATCTGGTGCGCGGGAAGAACCGAACCATCATGATCGATGTCGGGCTCTCCTCCAATTATCCGGCGCTGCTGGAATGCCTCTGTCATGTCGGCTGTCCGCCCGAGGCGATCGACATGGTGGTTCTCAGCCACGAGCATCTCGATCACATCGGCGCCGCCTGGCATTTCGGCGGCCGCACCATCATCGCCGCGCACCGGCTCGCCGCCAACAAGATCATGCTGCGCGACGATTTCTCGATGCTGCGCAAGATGTTCAACGAGCCGGCGGTGCCGATCAATGTCGATCTCTGGCTGGAAGAAGGAAACCTGATCGACCTCGGCAATTTCCGCCTCCACGTGATGTACACGCCCGGCCACACCTCGGCCTGCATCAGCCTGTTCGACCAGGACCAGGGTTTGCTGTTCGCCGCCGACACCCTGATGCCGGGCGGGGTGATGGGCGGCGTGTTCGGATCCGGCAGCATCGCCGACTATATCCAGTCGCTGGAGCGACTGAAGGGTTTGAACTCCAGAATACTGCTGTCCGGACATGGCCGGCTGTCCGATACGCCGCAGGACGACGTCCGCATCGCGATTCAAAGGTCGCATGGCCTGTTGTCTGACACCGCGCAACTGTTCGACGCGCTCGATGCGCGCTCGAATTTCGAACCGATCATGCAGTCGGTGCGCGACCTCAACAAGCTCGACGACGGCTGACGGGCTTTTGTATCGACGCGTCTTCTTCACGCGAAGCCGGTGTCCACTTCGCTCGAAAAAGCTACGGCGCTTCCTGCCGGTTTGACAAAGGGCCCGGCGGTCTGCTCAAAAGCAGCAAGTGCTGCTGCCATGAAACTGGGGGGAAACAGGTAATGAAACTCTACGACTCGATCGGACCGAACCCGCACATCGTCCGCATGTTCATGGCGGAAAAGGGCATCGACATGCCGAGGCAGGCCGTCGACCTGCGCAAGGGTGAGAACCGGGAGGCCGAACATCTGAAGCGCAATCCGCACGGCCAGATGCCGACGCTCGAGCTCGATGACGGCAACTATCTGTCGGAGATCACCGCGATCTGCGAATATCTCGAAGAGAAGAACCCCAAGCCCGCGCTGATCGGGGCGACGCCGGAAGAGCGCGCCGAGTGCCGGATGTGGACCCGGCGCGTCGACCTCAACATCTGCGAGCCGCTCGCCAACGGTTATCGCTTCGGCGAGGCGCTGAAGTTTTTCGAAAAGCGGATCCCGGTCGCGCCGGAAGCCTCTCCCGGCCTCAAGATGATCGCCGCGAACCGTCTGCAATGGCTCAACGGGCAGATGGAAGGCAAGGAATTCCTGTGCGGCAAGCGCTTCACGCTGGCCGATATCCTGCTCTACGGCTGGCTCGATTTCGGCAATCAGGTCGGCCAGCCGCTGGATGCCGCCAACACCAATATCGTGGCATGGATGGCCCGCGTCGGCGCGCGACCTTCGGCGAAGGCGTAGGCCGGCCTCATCGTCATT
>JAYSPJ010000712.1:0-8101 GCA_043722155.1 Bradyrhizobium sp. | reverse complement strand
CGATGCGGTGATTGCCGCCATGGAAAAGAGCGGTACCGTTCCGATCACGATCGCCTGGTCGGCGCCGCGCGAGGGCATCGTGCTCGAACGCAACGCCATCGAGGGCATGCGCGCGCAACCCGGCGACGTTCTGTTCCGGGTTGCGGATATTTCCCTGGTCTGGGCCACCATCGACGTTGCCGAGCGCGACGTGAGCGTGTTGAAGGCGGGTCAGCCCGTCATGGTCCGGGCGCGCGGGCTTGCTGGCCGCGAGTTCACCGGAAAGATCAACGTGATCTATCCGCAGGTAACCAAGGAGACCCGAACGGTCCGCGTCAGGGTCGAGCTCGAAAATCCCGATGCGGCGATGCTGCCGGACATGTATGTGGATACCGAGATCGACACCGGCAGCCAGCAGGCGGTGCTGAGCGTTCCCGAAAGCGCCGTGCTCGATACCGGCAGCCGGCAGGCGGTGTTCGTCGAAAAAGGACAGGGGCGGTTCGAGCCGCGCGACGTCAAGCTCGGCCATCGCGGCGGCGGTTATGTCGAGATCCGCGAGGGCCTTGCCGAAGGCGAACCGGTCGTGGTCTCCGCCAACTTCCTGATCGATGCCGAAAGCAACCTGAAGGCGGCGCTAAAGGGCTTCTCCGACGCGGAGGCCAAGCCATGATCGCCCGGCTTATCGCCTGGTCGGCGCGCAACCTGTTGCTGGTGTTCTTCGGCGCCGGCTTCGCCACCGCCGCCGGAATCTACGCGCTGGCGCATCTGCCGCTCGACGCCATCCCGGATCTCTCCGACACCCAGGTCATCGTCTACACCGAATATCCAGGTCAGGCGCCCCAGGTGATCGAGGATCAGGTCACCTATCCCCTGACCACCGCCATGCTGACGGTGCCGCGATCAAAAGTGGTACGGGGATTTTCCTTCTTCGGGGTTTCGTTCGTCTACGTTATTTTCGAGGATGGCACCGACATCTACTGGGCTCGCTCGCGAGTGCTGGAATTCCTCAACGGCGCGGCCTCCCGGCTGCCGGTCGGCGTGACGCCGACCATGGGCCCGGACGCCACCGGGGTGGGGTGGGTCTATCAGTACGCCGTGATGTCCAAGGAGTTGAACCTCTCGGACACCCGCACCATCCAGGACTGGAACCTGAAATTCGCACTCGCCAAGGCGGAAGGCGTCGCCGAAATCGCTAGCGTCGGCGGCTTCGTCCGCCAGTACAACGTCATCCTCGATCCGCAGCGGATGCGCGATCTCGGCATCACCATGCAGAAGATGCGCGATGCGATCCGCGCCAGCAATGCCGACGTCGGCGGCCGCACCGTCGAACTCTCCGAGTTCGAATATGTCATCCGCAGCAAGGGATATCTCAAGGGCATCAACGACCTCGGCAATATCGTGTTGAAGACCAGCAACGGCATCCCGGTGCTGTTGCGCGATGTCGCCCGCGTCGAGCTAGGTCCCGACGAACGGCGCGGCATTACCGAGCTCAATGGCGAGGGCGAAGTCGCCAGCGGCATCGTGCTGCAACGCTTCGGCGTCAACGCCCTCGACGTGATCGAGAACGTCAAGAAGCGCTTCAAGGAGATCGCCAGCAGCCTGCCGAGCTCGGTCGAAATCGTCGCGGTCTATGACCGCTCCAACCTGATCAACGCGGCGATCGAGACCCTCAAGCGCACGCTGCTCGAGGAAAGCATTGTCGTGGCGCTGGTCTGCATTGTCTTCCTGCTGCATTTCCGCAGCGCGCTGGTGGCGATTATCATGCTGCCGGTCGGCATCCTGATGGCGTTCGGCACCATGAAGCTGTTGGGAATCGGGGCCAATATCATGAGCCTCGGCGGTATCGCGATTGCGATCGGCGCCATGATCGACGCCGCCATCGTGATGATCGAAAACGCCCACAAGCACCTGGAGCGTGCCGAACCCGGGCGCTCGCGGGTCGATGTCTTGATCGAGGCGGCCTCCGAGGTCGGGCCAGCGCTGTTCTTCAGCCTGCTGATCATCACGGTATCGTTCATGCCGATCTTCACGCTGGAGTCGCAGGAGGGCCGGCTGTTCAGCCCGCTGGCGTTTACCAAGACCTTTGCGATGGCGGCGGCGGCGCTGCTGTCGATCACGCTGGTGCCGGCGCTGATGATCGTCTGCGTCCGCGGCCGGATCGTTCCCGAGCACAAGAATCCGATCAACCGATTCCTGATCTGGATCTACCGGCCCGTGATCGCGGGCGTGATGCGCGCCAAGGTGCTGGTGATCGTGGCTTCGCTCGCCGTTCTCGCGGTCACGGTCTGGCCGGCGCGCCAATTGGGCAGCGAGTTCATGCCGAGCCTGAACGAAGGCACGCTGCTCTATATGCCGACCACCTTGCCTGGGATTTCCATCACCAAGGCGGCGGAGCTGCTGCAGATGCAGGACCGCATCATCCGGTCGTTTCAGGAAGTGGCCTCGGTGTACGGCAAGGCCGGCCGCGCCTCGACCGCCACCGATCCGGCACCGTCGGAGATGTTCGAGACCATCATCAACCTGAAGCCGAAGGCCGAATGGCGGCCGGGCGTGACGGTCGAGAGCCTGACCGCGGAGATGGACCGCGCGCTGCAATTCCCCGGCGTTTCCAACGCCTGGACCATGCCGATCCGCGCGCGCATCGACATGTTGTCCACGGGCATCCGCACGCCGGTCGGGATCAAGGTGATCGGCACCGATCTCGTCGAGCTCGACAAACTGGCAAAACAGATCGAGCAGGTGGTCAAGGCCGTGCCGGGAACCTCGTCGGCCTACGCCGAACGCGCGCTCGGCGGCTACTATCTCGACGTGACGCCGGACCGGGCGGCGCTGGCGCGCTACGGCATCATGATCCAGGACGTCCAGGACGTCATTGGCACCGCGCTAGGTGGCCAGACCGTGACCACTACCGTGGAGGGGCGCCAGCGCTTCAGCGTCAACATGCGGTACCCCCGCGACCTCCGCAGCAATCCGCAGGCCATCGCCAGCGATGTGCTGGTCCCGATGCCGAACGGCGGCGCGGTGCCATTGGGAGAGGTGGCCAAGATCGCGCCCTCGCGCGGTCCGACATCGATCCGCACCGAGAACGGCCAGCTTGCCGTCTATATCTACGTCGACATCCGCGATCGCGACCTCGGCGGCTATGTCGCCGACGCGCAAGCCGCGGTGAAGGCAAGCATCCAGTTCCCGGCCGGCTCCTATGTGGTCTGGAGCGGGCAGTTCGAATATCTCGAGCGCGCGGCGGCGCGCCTGAAGATCGTGGTGCCGGTAACGCTCTTGATCATCTTTCTGCTGCTCTATCTCAACTTCCGCTCCTTCGCTGACACCATGATCGTGATGCTGTCGCTGCCGTTTGCCCTGGTCGGCGGCATCTGGCTGATGTGGTGGCTCGGCTTCAATCTCTCGGTCGCCGTGGTGGTTGGCTTCATCGCGCTTGCCGGCGTCGCTGCCGAAACCGGTGTGGTGATGCTGATCTACCTCAACCACGCGCTGGCGGAGATCAGTGCGAGGCGCGAGGCCGAAGACCGCGAAGTAACCCGGCGCGACCTCTACGACGCCATCATGGTCGGCGCGGTTGAGCGGGTGCGCCCGAAGATGATGACGGTGGTCGCCATCATGGCGGGACTGTTGCCGATCATGTGGAGCACCGGCACCGGCTCCGAGATCATGCAGCGCATTGCCGTGCCGATGATCGGCGGAATGATTTCATCGACCCTGCTTACGCTGATAGTTATTCCGGCGATCTACGGATTGGTCAAGGAAAAGCGGCTGGTTTCTAATGTGCCGGCCGAGCCAGCGCACGCTGAACCGGCGCCATCCTAGACGAGGACATGCCGGACAGGATCAGAGGTTTACAATGAAGATCGGAGACCGAAACTATGAATAGACCATCACTCGTTCATCCTGGTAGCCTAACACGCCGACGCGCCCTGCGACTGATGGCTGTTGCAGTGACCGTGCCGCTGTCTTCCGCCTTCGCCCAGAGTCCACGTATCCTCGTGCGCAAGGATCCGAATTGCGGGTGTTGTGAAGGTTGGGTTCAGCATATGAAGGCTGCCGGTTTTGCTGTCACCGTCGAGGAAGTAGCGGACCTTGAAGTTGTCCGGAAACGGCTGGGAGTACCCTCGGACCTCGCAGCCTGTCACACCGCCGAGGTTGGGGGTTACCTCGTTGAGGGCCACGTTCCCGCGTTAGCCGTGCAGCGATTGTTGGAGCACCGGCCAGCCGCGGTTGGTTTGTCGGTTCCAGGTATGCCCGCTGGATCGCCGGGGATGGAGGGCGGGGTACCTCAAAAATACGACGTTGTTCTTTTCGGACCGGCTGGGCGACAGACTTTCATGCGCTTTGTTGGGTCCGAAGTAGCAGGCTGAAGTTGACAAGGAGCGAGAAGGGATAATCTCAACGAAGTGAGGGGAAGTTCTCAAGAGCTGATGATCAAAGAAATGGTGCGCCGTCTAGGGCGCACCAACAACTCCGGATGAAGAAGGGAAAGCCGACCGATCAGGCTGCTATTTCCTTTCGCCCATGTGATGCGACTCGGTCTTCGGGCCGCCGCCATAGTGTTGGCCGCCGGAAGTCGTGCGAGCTTTGACCTTGGTATTTGACGATTTGGGATGCTTCGTCATGTGGGGCACGCCTGTCTGCGGCCCCCCCTGGTAGTGATGTGCATTGGAGCCCTTGTCAGAGGTTCCCTGTGAGGCCCGTGATAGGCTGAAATATCGGGCGCCGCAGATCGTTTCGCGAAACCAAATGGATCGAATCCAGACGATGACCGTCGACGTCGCTCTTCCACCATCACCGCGAGATCTGCGTCTCGATCTATTCCGAGGGCTGGCAAACTGGGCCATTTTCTTTGGCCATATTCCCAACACGGCACTCACGTGGCTGACGACGAGAAATTACGGCTTCAGCGATGGAGCAGATTTGTTCGTATTCATTTCTGGTTATACGGCGACCCTAGTGTAATCTGATTGGGGTGGACGTCAAAATGCTCGGCCAACTGGGCTACCGTTCGATCGCCCTTGACGGCGGCAAGTGCCACCTTCGCCTTGAAGGCCGGGGTGTGGTTCCGGCGCGGTCGTCTGTTCATGGTCTCTCCTGTTCACGGCGATTATCGCCCTTGTCAGGCAGAAGTTCCACTTATCGACCTGTTCAAATTTGCGGAGCCGGCTCTGCTATCCTGCTCCAATTTCAACATCTTGCGAGAGTTTTCCGCCTCGGCGCTCAAGGTCAAGCCGGCTTTGACCAAAACTTCTGTCAGAACCCAGCGGTCGGACTTTGAGCGGCCGCTGTTGGCGAGAGCGGCCAATCATTAGAGATTCGCGCTTAGACGAAACTAAATTATATAGTAATTTCAATAGTATATGAGTTCGCAGTTTTATTCTGAATGGCGCGCCAAGCATTTTGCCACCATTCAGAATGAAACTGCGAACCCTGCGCATATGTTGTTCGCGGTCTAACCCGACGCGGCGAAGGCCGCGTCGCTGAAAGCATTCGCGGCGGGCGGATATCTCGCCATCTGAACCAGGCTTTGGACGTCGCGTCGGGTATCGAGCTATAGGCTGCGAGATACCCGGTACGCGCGATTTGCATCGCCCTCACGCCGCCTCGTAAGACGCAATCTTCTTGATCTGCGGCGCGAGCACGTCTTCGGCCGTTTCGAGATCGAAGCGCGCCTGAATGTTCATCCAGAACGCAGCGCCGGTCTTGAAGAACTTGCCGAGCCGCAGCGCGGTATCGGCCGTAACGGGCTTTTCTTCGCGCGCGATGCGTTCGATCCGGGTGCGCGGCACGTTCAGCGCAGCCGCGACCGCGTAAGGCGTCAGCTTGAGCGGAACGAGAAATTCTTCCCGCAGGATTTCGCCGGGATGAACCGGCGGAAGTTTCTTTGCCATGTGCGAACTCCAATTCGGTGGCCACATCCGGCCGGTCTGACTAGTGATAGTCGATTATCTCGACGCCTTCGGGACCCGCATCTGTCCATCTGAACACGATCCGCCATTGATCGTTGATGCGGATAGAGTGCTTACCCGCTAAATCGCCCTTAAGAGCTTCAAGGCGGTTGCCGGGAGGCGAGTTCAAGGCCTCGAGAAAGGCGGCGGCGTCCACCATAATCAGTTTTCGGCGAGCTACCCTGGCGAGATTCACCGGGAAACCCTTCGGGACTATGCGGCCTTGAAGGATAGGCTCGGCAAATTTCCCCTTGAAGTTCCTGATCATGAGCAATACGTATCCCATTGGGATACGTATTGCAAGACTTTCGTATCCCGATGAGATACCACTGGCGACGCCAACGGCGCGGCTGGGGGCGCGTTTTGCGCAGCCTACTCGCCGAAGCGGGGGCGTATCAGATGAGATGGCGCTCCCGATAGAACCGATCGCAATAAATTATACAGCAATTTCAATTACATATGAGTTCGCAGTTTTATTCTGAATGGCTACGCCAGAGCACGCTGGAACAACCTCCCGGCACACATTCCTACGCTGTCACTCGCGGTATGCCGAAGGCGTTGCACCCGCTGCCGGGAACAAGCGACGCGCTGCGTCCGTACAGACTTCCAATTTTTGGAATTTTGTGCCATGCTGGTTGAATGATCGTCATCGGCACGGGCTTGGTCGAAGGTTATTTTGCCAATCACGCCGGCCATAAGGGAATCAGAGCGGCACGTTCTCAATACGAAGCTTGGCTCGATATCGTGGGACATGCCCGGTGGCGCAACCCGGAGGACGTCAAGGCGTCGTATCCAAAGGCGAGCATTCGCAAGGCCAGCCGGGTCGTCTTCAACATCAAGGGCAACGACTATCGATTGGTGGCTGCGCTCCAATATCGGGCAGGAGCCCTGGCGATCCGGTTTTTCGGCACCCACAACGAGTACGATAGAATAGACGCGGAGACCGTGTGATGGATGCAACTCTGATCTTGATTGATAGCGATGCGGAACTCGCGCGCGCCCGAGCCCTTGTTGATCGGCTCTGGGAGTCGGATGAGCCGGCCGACGTTGCTCGGCTCCAAGCGCAAGCGCGTCTGATCGCAGCCTATGAGGAAGCTAAGTGGCCGCGTCGGCCACCGAGTACAGCCGATCTAATCCGCCACCTCATGGATCAACACGATCTCACCCGTGCGGACATGGTGCCGATCCTGGGGACGCCGAGCCGCGTCAGTGAGGTCCTGCAAGGAAAGAAGGGGCTGAGCATGGCAATGGTGCAGAGGTTGCGCGCACGTTTCAATGTCCCGGCCGACCTGCTCCTTCCGCCACCGAAGAAAGCGCCGGCCTCTCGCCAGACCAAACGAGCCGCAGCCTGATACGAGGTATTCGGCGCAGTGCTTCAGCCAAGCCGCGGCGGGAGATGAATAGCTTCATGTATGCCCGAATACTCCATCGAAGTGCCGGCGAAGCAATAGTGCCCATCTTCGTCGACCGTGGTGCGCCAAATTGCTACCCATTAAAGAACTGCGAAGTGCGCGTCTGTGCCGGATTCACCGATACCGGCCCGCCGGCCGCGGCAACCGGCAAACTCCCCGTCTCCATCCAATGCGATCGTAAGACGGCATAGATCGTGATGCTGGCGCCCGTTCTCACTCCGCGCGGTTTGCTGATCCTGAGGCAGACGGAGGAGGCGCTTGCATTGGAGTCCGAGCAGAACTCCCGGCTGGACAAAGCGTTCTCGCGGGGCCCAGGGCATGGATTGTTGTGTTTGGGCGCCAATGAAGTGGGGACGCCCCTTCCTCCAGTGCTGTCGTACTGGCGAGAGTTCGGATCTCGCTACGTAACCGCATTATGTGCCCTTCCCGATATCGGGGAGCGGGTTACCAAGCCGCCCATACCCGTTCCGGCAAATGGCGAGCTGGACAATATAGCGGCGACTGTTCCGCCCATGACGGGCGCAGAATATCTGACGGCGACCGTTTTGGCCGATCTTTGGCGAGGCATGGATGCAGCCTTTGATGTCGAGCTGGCTGATGCCGGGCTCTCCGTGCAGGAATTCCTCAAAGGGCGACATCCAGCCTGGAACCTGATCGGGCGTGTGCACTTCAATCTCGCCGAGAACAGGAGTGACGAGGCTGCGCCATTCGCGTTCATGGCGACCTACACGACACGGCTTTCGGCTGAAGCCAAAGCCC
>JAYSPJ010000711.1:0-4952 GCA_043722155.1 Bradyrhizobium sp. | reverse complement strand
TGATGACCCTACCCGCGCCAGCACATCACCGCTTTCATTATCGACCGCGATCATGGCAACCGAAATATTCGGCCCTTGCGCAACCGCGCGGTCGCGCGCCAGCGCTTCCAGGACTTTCTGCAGACTGGAATCCAGCGTCAACCGGATCACCGGCGCATCCCTGGCGGTGGCAAGCGCCTGATCGGCGGAATGCGGCGCCAGAATGGGCATCGGCTTGCGCAGCCGCGGCACCGCAACAGCCTTGGCCTGAGCCACGTCCTCAACCGGTACGCGGCCGTCCTCGACCATGCGATCGAGCACCCGGTCGCGCGCGATGCGCGCGACGTCAGGATGACGATCGAGCCGGCGGGTTTCCGGCGACTGCGGCAACGCCACCAGGACAGCCGCTTCCGCCAGCGACAGCCGCTTCGGCTCCTTGCCGAAATAGGCGATCGAGGCGGCGCGAACGCCCTCGAGATTGCCGCCAAACGGCGCCAGCGCCAGATAGAGATCGAGAATCTGGTCTTTTGTCAGTTGCCGCTCGATCTGGACCGCGCGTACCATCTGCCGCAGTTTGGCTGAGAGCGAGCGCTCGCGCCGCGGCTCCATCAAACGCGCCAGCTGCATTGTGATGGTCGATCCGCCGGACACGATGCGACCGCTGGTGACGAACTGCCACGCGGCGCGGCCCAGCGCTTGCGGATCGACCCCGGGATGGAAATAAAACCGCCGGTCCTCGTAAGCCAGCAGCAGTTTTAGATAGGAGGGATCGAGGCCGGTTCGCGCGTCGACCGGCAGCCGCCAGCGGCCATCGGCCATCGCATAGGCGCGCAAGAGCTTGCCGTTGCGGTCGACGACCGTCGCGGAGATCTGTCGGGCCTGCTGCAGCGGCAAAGGCCCGAGCGAAGCAACCCATGCCGCGAAACCGCCGATCACGATCAAGCCCGCGACGGCTGAGACGGCCGCTACGCGCTTGATCCGCCGCCAGCGGCGCGCCGCCGGCACTATGGGCGTCTCCTCGCTCATTTCGCCGCACGCACCTCGACTGTGCCGGTGCCGGTGCGGCCATAGCGCGAGGGATTGTACATGTCCTCGACATAGGCCTGCGGCAGCACGTATTTGCCGGGCGAGACCGCGCGCACCACATAGGCCACCGTAAACACCGCAGTGTCGTCACTGGCCCGATCGATCGCCGCCGTGAAGCGGTCGTCGCGGAACTCGGTATTTTCCGGCTCCTCGCCGTCCTCGATCCAGTCCAGCGTGCCGGTGTCACCGGATGAAACCAGACGCGGATTGTCGATCTCGAGGCCTGCGGGCAGATAATCCGACACCATGATGTGACCGTATTCCGGTTTTGCCTCCGTGATCTTGAGCACCACGGCAAAACGATCGTTCTGTTTGGCCTTCGACACGTCCGCCGGCTTGCCGTCGAGCGTGAAATAATTGCGCTCGATCTTGAAGCCGTTCGACGCCGCAGGCTCCGGCGTGATCGGCGAACCCGAGACCGAGACCACCGCCTGCACCGGCGCATCGCCGGTGTTGGTGATCTTGATCGGCTGGCCCGCCATCTCCGCGGCCTTGTAGCTGCGATAGAGCGCGGTCTTGACCGAAGCGCCGTTGACATCGAGCGTCAGCGTCTCCTTCGCCAGCGCCCGCGACGCCAGCACCAGCCAGGCATTTTCCTGGGTCGAGGTGTAAGGCGTCAGGCCGCGCGCCGCCTCGACACGCTGGACCGCCTGAGTGAGCGTCGCCCGGGGCGCATTGCCTTCGCTCGCCAGCGACACCAGTGCCGCGGCATCGCGCAAGGCGCTGCCATAGTCGACCCTGCCGAACTCCAGTACCGGTTTCGGCGCGAGGCTTTCGAGGGCCGCGACATAGACCCGCTCCGCCCTGCCCTTGTCGCCGACCAGCGCCAGCGCCGCAGCCAGCTGCGACTTGGCAATCGGCGTCGCCAGATTGCCGAGCTTGGTGTCGGCGAGATAGCGCAGGTCGCCGATCGGTGCGGCGCCGTTGCGGGCGAGCACATAGAGGCCGTAGGCCAGATCGCGGCCGCCGTCCTTTTCCGGCTCGTTGGCATTCACCACCGAGTTGCGGATGCGATCGAGCGCGCTCTTGAACAGCACATCCGGCACCGCGAATCCCTTTTCACGGGCGCGGGTCAGGAAGTCCGTAACGTAAGCATCAAGCCAGGCGTCGTCGCCGCCGGCCGACCACAGGCCGAACGAACCGTTCGAGCCTTGTCGCGCCAGCAGCCGGTCGATGGCATCCCTGATGCGCTGGTCCACCGCCGTATCCATGGCCAGATGCGCGCCCGCCGCCAGATCGTTGACGTACAGCAGCGGCATCGCGCGGCTCGTGATCTGTTCCGAACATCCATGGGGATAGCGATCGAGCGCCTTCAGGATGGTCGCAGCGTCGAGCGCCGTGGACAGGCTGACCGACAGCGAGACGCCGCCGGTGCCCTGCACCAGATCCGAGAACATATCGGAGGTCAGGGTCAGGCTTTCACCCTTGGCCAGCGTGCGGATCGAGCGGCGCGCGAGAACTTGTGTCGCCGCCTTGACGTCAAGCGCGTAGTGCCGCGCCAGCGTCAGCCCGTTCGGCCCCTTGATGTCGACATCGAGCTTCGCGGTTCCGGCGCCGCCGGCATCGAGCGCCAGCGACATCGAGGTCCGCTGCTTGGCCCCGAGCTTTACCGTCGTGGCGGGATTGCCAGTCACCTTCACCGGCCCGGTGGTCTTGACGTTGATAGTGTAGTCGCCCGCAGCACCCTCGACATTGTCCAGATCAAAACTCATAGTGCCCTTGTCGCCATTGAGCAGGAAGCGCGGCAAGGTCGCGGTCAGCACCACGGGATCTCGGACCATGACGTCGGTCGTGGCGCGGCCAAGTTTTGTCGAGGTCCAGGCCACCGCCATCACGCGCGCGGTACCGGCGAATTCCGGAATGTCGAAATCGATGGTAGCGGTGCCGTCGGCGGCGACCGTGACAATCCCGGAATACAGCGCCAGCGGTTTTTGTGTCGGCGGGCTGCCCTGCAGTTCGGCGCCGGCGGCGTCACCGCCGGTCCGGATCTGGCCGCGCGTGCCCTGCATGCCGTCGATCAGCTGCCCGTAGAGGTCACGGATTTCCGAAGTCATGCGGCGCTGGCCGAGATAGTAGTCGTCCGGCGCGGGCGGCTTGTAGTTGGTCAGGTTGAGAATACCGACATCGACGGCGGCGACGACAATCTTGGCGTCCTCGCCGGGATTGAGCCCGCCGAGCTTGACCGGAATCTTCAGCGCGGTTCCGGGGCGCACCAAAGCCGGCGGCGACAGGTTCACCTGGAGCGTGCGGGATTTCTTGTCGATGCCGAACCACTTCAGGCCAATCGCCCGGCCGGGCATCCGCAAGGCGACGGCATCCAGCGGACGACGCAACGTCGCCACCACATAGGCGCCGGTACCCCAATCCTTGCCGACGGGAATTTTGATCTGCGCGGTGCCTTCCTTGACGTTGACGGACTGCGTAGTCAGCAGCCGGTCGCCCAGCACGTTGATGGTGAGCCTGCCGGCCGAGCGCGCATTGACCGAAACCACCATGGTGTCGCCGGACTGGTATTCCGGCTTGTCGATAGAGGTTTCCAGCAGGTCCGGCGTATCGGCGCTGCCGTCCGAATACCAGCCGACATCGAACTGCACCGAAGTCAGGGGACCATCGGCTTCGGTCGATTTGACGTCGAGGCGGTAGCGGCCGGGCTGCGGCGACAGCGTGATCCGGGACGGCTTGTCGGCGGCGACCGCCAGATCGCCATCGGCAACCCGCTTGGTCGATTTGACCGGCTCATATTCCCAGGACGAATTCTGCCGGTACCACTGATAGCGGGATTCGACCTTCAACAGCTCATAGCGCAGGCCATCCCGCGCCAATTGCTTGCCCTCGGGGGCCACGAACACGACGTCGAAACCGGCCTTGTCGCCTTCCGCGACGCTCTTGTCGGCGAACAGCGGTTTTATCCCGATCATGGCCACCAGCGGCTGAACCGGCAGCACCAGTTTACGCTCGACGGCGCGGCCGCCGGCTTCCGCCATCCGGACGAAGATCTGGGCTTCCTGCGGACGGGTCGAGGACGGCGGTTTTGCGAGGCTGACCGGGAAGGTGGCAACGCCCTTGGCGTCGGCTTCCGGCAGGTTTTCGAGCGGGGTGCGTTCGTTGCTGGTGGTTTCCTCATCCGCAACGCCGAACTGGTAACCCGCAAAACCCGGCCGTCCCGAGGCCGGCGCCACCAGCATGTCGCCTTCCAGCTGCAAGCCCGAGGCCGGCGCACCATAGAGGAAGCGGCCGTCGACCTTAAGTTCTACCGGAGTATCAGCTTTGATCTGCTTGTCCTTGGCTGTTAATTCAAATTCGATCCGCTCGGGGATGTAATCCTCGACCATGAAGGTGGTTTCGCCCACCGACGAGCCTTTGGGATCGGTGAAAGCCCGTGCCCGCCATGTCCCGGTCGGAACCGCGGAGTTGAGGGTGAGCGCCATGCTCCTGCCGCCCGCGCCCTGGTCCGGCAGCACGGCGCGGCGGAATTCGACGCCGTCGGGACGCTCGATCACCAGCGTCAGCGGCCCCCCCGCCACGGCATTTCCCTGGCCGTCGCGCAGCAGCGCGGTGAGATAGACCGTCTCGCTGGAGCGATAGACGCCGCGCTCAGTGTAGACGAAGGCGTCGGCGCCCGCCGGAACCGCCCGGCCGGATACGCCGCGATCCGAGAGGTCGAAGGCGTTGGATTTCAGGCTGAGAAAGGCATAGTCGGTCTTCTCGCCGGATACCGTCAGCATTGCCGGCGACAGCCCGCCCTCGCCGCGCGCCAGCCCCGCCTCGAACAGCACATGGCCGGAATCGTCGGTCTTGCGGGTGGCCAGAATTTCGTTGTTGCGCGCCACCAGCCGCACCTCGGCCTTGCCGACCGCCTCGGTCGAGGCCAGCGAGTTGACGAACAC
>JAYSPJ010000710.1:0-5178 GCA_043722155.1 Bradyrhizobium sp. | reverse complement strand
TGCGCGACGTGATGAAGGAGTCGATTTCGGCGGCGGCATCCTATGTCCGCTCGCGCGCCGTCGGCTTCGGCATCGAGCCGCCGCTGTTCGACCGCCGCGATATCCACGTCCACGTGCCGGAGGGGGCGACCCCGAAGGATGGACCTTCTGCAGGTGTCGCGATGGCCACCGCGATCGTCTCGATCATGACCGGCATCCCGGTCCGGCACGATGTCGCCATGACCGGCGAGATCACGCTGAGAGGCCGTGTGCTGCCGATCGGCGGCCTGAAGGAGAAGCTGCTGGCGGCGGCCCGCGGCGGCATCAAGACGGTGCTGATCCCCGAGGACAACGCCAAGGATCTCACGGAGATTTCCGATGCGATCAAGGGCGGCATGACCATCATCCCGGTGGCCCGGCTCGACGACGTGATCTCCAAGGCCCTGGTCCGGCCGCCGGTCCCGATCGTCTGGGAAGAGGATACCAAGGTGCCGGTCAAGGCCGACGCCACCGACGAGGCGGCGGGCGGCCTGACGGCGCACTGAGCCTTCCGAACATGACAATGGCGGCGTCCCGAAAGGGGCGCCGCTTTCTTTTGGTCCGCTGCCTGGCTTGCGCCTGAGGGCAGGGCAGCGGTAAACAGGCGTTGAGGGCGGCTAGCTCAGCTGGTTAGAGCATCTCGTTTACACCGAGAGGGTCGGCGGTTCGAATCCGTCGCCGCCTACCAGCCTTCGCCCGCTGGCGCGGGCTTTGGCTGGGCAAGCCAGGGATCGTGAAGCGAAGACTGTCGCGCCGAAGTTGCGAAGCAACCGGGCGGACTGTTCATACCGGAGGTCCGCCCATGAGAGTTTTCCTCGCCGCAGTTGTCGTCGCGTTGCTGGCCGGGCCCGCCTATGCCCAGAGCAAATCCATCCCGAAATATGGGGAACTTCAGGGCAAGCCAGCGCACGAGATCAAGGCCGAAAAAGAAGCCGAACGCGCCTATCAGAAATCGCTGAGCGGCATTCCCGAACAGAAGGCTGCCGACCCCTGGGGCGCCGTGCGCGGCGACAGCGCGCCCAAGACTGTCGCGAAGGATCCTGCGGCGAAGCGGGCCAAAGCCGCTGTCACGGCGAAGTAGAGCGTGACGGACACACCCACAGGTCACGATCTCAACGCGGACCAGATTGCGTACTGGAATGGCCCCGCCGGCCAGCGTTGGACCGATCGGCAGGCATCGCAGGACGTCCTGCTCGCGCCGGTCTCCGAACTCCTGATCGACCGTGCCGGGGTCAAAGCTGGCGAGCGGGTGTTCGATGTCGGTTGCGGTTGCGGCGGCATCGCCATTGCGCTGGCGCAACGCACAGGCCCGGCCGGGCATGTGCTGGGCATCGATATCTCGGCGCCGATGCTGGCGCGGGCGCGGCAGCTCGCGCCTGCGGGCCTGCCGGTCGAACTCGTGCTGGCGGATGCCACGGTCTACCCGTTCGAGCCCGCCAGTTTCGACCTGCTGGTGTCGCGGTTCGGCGTGATGTTCTTCGCCGAGCCGGCGCGTGCCTTCGCCAATATGCGCCGGGCGCTGCGGCCCTCGGGACGGCTGGCCTTCGCCTGCTGGCGCGAGCCGCGCGAAAACCCGTGGATGATGGCGCCGCTGCAGGCGGTCTACAAACACGTGCCGAAGCTGCCGCAGCAAGGGCCTGAAGACCCCGGTCCGTTTGCCTTTGCATCCGAGGCGCGCGTGCATCGCATCCTCGGCGAGGCCGGTTTTTCCGGCATCGCCATGGAGCCGTGCAATCTTGCGCTCGATGTCGCGATCGGCCGCGGTCTAGATGCGGCGGTGGAGGCCGCGCTGGAAATCGGCCCGGCCCATCGCGCGCTGGAAGGACAGCCGGCTGATGTGCGCGAAGCGGCGAAGAATTCGATACGTGAAACGCTGGCGCCATTCGTCAGCGGGCAGGAAGTGCGGCTTGGCGGATCGATCTGGATCGTGACCGCAAAGGCTTCCTGAGAGGTCGCTGACCCCAAAAACGGTATCTAAATAGGGGGGCTGTTACTGTGCATGGGGTTGTTTTCGATATTTTTTGTTCAGGCCCCCCGCCGTTCAACCGCAACCATCATGCCCTACGCCCGCTCCTCGAAAATCATCGCCAGATGCACGATGGTCTGCATGGCCTTTTCCATGTCCTGCACGCTCACCCATTCCAGCCGCGAGTGAAACGCGTGCTCGCCGGCGAAAATGTTGGGGCAGGGCAGCCCCATGTACGACAGCCGTGAGCCGTCGGTGCCGCCGCGGATGGAAGTCTTCACCGGCGTGAGGCCGGTGCGGCGGATCGCTTCCATCGCGTTGTCGATGATGTCAGGGTGACGGTCGATCATCTGCTTCATGTTGCGGTACTGCTGCTTGATCTCCAGCTTGTAGGTCGAGCGCGGAAAGTCCTTCATCACCTCCTCGACGATGCTTTCAAGCAGGGCTTCCTTCTCTTTCAGGCCCTCGTCGGTGAAGTCGCGCACGATGAAGCTGAGCGTGGCCTTTTCCAGCGTCCCCGATATCCCGATCGGATGCAGAAAGCCTTGCTTGCCTTCGGTGGTTTCCGGCGAGCAGGTGTTTTTGGGCAGGCGCTCGACGATGGCGGCCGCAATCTTGATCGCGTGCTCCATTTTGCCTTTGGCAAAGCCGGGATGGGTGCTGACGCCTTCGATGGTGATGGTTGCGGCATCGGCGGAAAAGGTCTCGTCCTCGATATTTCCCGCGGTTTCGCCGTCCATCGTGTAGGCAAAATCGGCGCCGAGTTTTTTCAGGTCGGCCCGGTCGACGCCGCGTCCGATCTCTTCATCCGGCGTGAACAGGATCTTGATGGTGCCGTGCCTGATCTGCGGATTCCGGACCAGGAAATGCGCGGCATCCATGATTTCGGCAAGCCCGGCCTTGTTGTCGGCCCCGAGCAGGGTAGTGCCGTCGGTGGTGATGATGTCATTGCCGATCTGATCCCGCAGCGCGGGATGGTCCGCGGCACGAATCACCTGCGTGGGGTCGGCCGGCAGCACGATGTCGCCGCCGCGATAGTTTCGGACGATCTGTGGTTTGACGTTCTTGCCGGTACAATCAGGCGATGTGTCCATATGCGAGCAGAAGCAAATGACCGGAACCTGCTTGTCGGTATTGGCCGGGATCGTCGCATAGACGTAGCCGTGTTCGTCGAGATGGGCGTCGCGCAAGCCCATCGCCTGCAGCTCGCTGGCCAGCAGGCGACCCAGGTCCTTTTGCTTTTCGGTCGAGGGGCAGGTGGGGGAGGCCGCGTCCGACTGCGTGTCGATCACCACGTAGCGCAGGAAGCGCTCGGTTACGGTGTGCGTGAATCCCAAGGGCGAAATCACCATCAAAACCGCTGACCAGGACGGAAAAGCCAAACCAAAGTAAGAAGCGTCATTCCGGGGACCGCATGCCGCGCCGGAATGACGCAAAGTCGAAAGTCGCGTCCTATCAGACGGCTTCCTTCAGCTCCTTGGCTGCGCGGAAAGCAACCTTCTTGCTGGCCTTGATGTGGATCGCTTCGCCGGTGGCGGGATTGCGGCCCATGCGGGCGGCGCGCTTGCGCACCTGCAGGATGCCGAGGCCGACGATCCGGATGCGCTCGCCCTTCTTGAGGTGCTTGGTGATCCAGCTGACCAGGTCGCCCAGGATCTCTTCGGCCTTCTTCTTGGACAATTCCTGGTCTTCGGCGATCGCCGCCGCCAAATGCTTGAGCGTGACGGTGGTCGGGGTCGCTGCCTTCTTCGCCATATTTGGCCCTCCTCGTTGTTGATGGCTTAAGAAACTGAGACGTAGCAGGCCTTAAATGATTCGGGGGGCGGCTGCCTACGCTGTTTTGCCTGTAAACAGCCTATTATTTGCATCGGCATCGCAAAAATGCCCGACTGACGGGGGGATTCGCAACAACCTTGACTTGGATTGGTCCCGCCTTTAAGTCCCACCTCGCGCGGTTTTCGCAATCACGCGGGAGTAGCTCAGTTGGTTAGAGCGCCGGCCTGTCACGCCGGAGGTCGCGGGTTCGAGCCCCGTCTCTCGCGCCATTGAATCAATGGCTTAGCGGAGCTTCGTTTCCCGGGCATCGGCAAACGCGAAAAAGGCCGCCCGGAGGCGACCCTTGTTCATTCTATCCCTGAGGAATGTCGGCTTGTCCTAGCGGACCAGCGAGACGTTGGAGCTGGTCACCGCGATCGGCTTGCCGGCCTTCACGACCTGGGCGGTCTGGCTGTAATCCGCATTGGTGCGGGCGGAGATCCCGAGAGCTGCCACCGCGATGCCGGCCACCAAGGCGACAACCACGATCTTGAGGTGGGTGGAACGATCCGCTGAATGAATGGAGTGGTTCATCTGAGCCTCCTGGCGACTTTGCCGCCGCGTCGTTGTCGGGAGGAGTACGCCCGCCCTGTTTCAGGATGGTTTCGTGGGATTCCCAAAATGGTTTCGTCGGCATTTCCGGGGTATTTCGGCCGTAGCCCGCCGATCCGGCAGAGGGCCGCTGGATATCCTCGCGGAGGTAGCGAGCCGAGCGTGGTCGTGAACGGCAGCGACCGCCTGACCGACACGGTCGCCGAGGTGCTCGAGGCCGAGAAAGACCGAGCTCAAAGGTCGTCTCCCGCCGTCGTTCCCGAGTTATCCCGCCGCATGTGGGGGCGGGCGAAGCCGTCGAATTAGCTTGTCTTGCGCCCCTTGTTGCGCTGCGCTAAGCCTCAGAACAATTCCAAATAACGAATCTGCGGCTCCTGAAACCGCGGAATAAAGGCACCGCCGATGACCGGCATCTTGCAGCATTACCTTCCCCTCGTGGTGTTTATCGGGGTCGCGGGCCTGATCGGTTTGGCCCTGCTGATCGCTCCCTTCCTGCTTGCGTTCCAGCAGCCCGATCCGGAAAAGCTGTCCGCCTATGAATGCGGATTCAACGCTTTTGACGATGCCCGCATGAAGTTCGACGTCCGGTTCTACCTGGTGGCCATCCTCTTCATCATCTTCGACCTCGAAGTGGCATTCCTGTTCCCGTGGGCGGTGGCGTTCGGGAAACTTGGCGCGACCGGGTTCTGGTCGATGGTGGTTTTCCTCGCCGTCCTCACCGTCGGCTTTGCCTATGAATGGAAGAAAGGCGCGCTCGAATGGGAGTAGCGCTCACTCCGGACGCGCGCGCGCCGCAGCTCGAACTGACCGGCGACGAACAGGCGCGG
>JAYSPJ010000709.1:0-2574 GCA_043722155.1 Bradyrhizobium sp. | reverse complement strand
TCCAGCACGCGCTGGATCACGAACATCACGTCGGGACGGCCGGCGTCGTATTCGTCGAACACCAGCGCGATATTGTGCTGCAGCGCCCAGGGCAGGATGCCGTCGCGGAATTCGGTGACCTGCTTGCCGTCGCGCACGACGATCGAATCCTTGCCGACCAGATCGATGCGGCTGATGTGGCTGTCGAGATTGACGCGCACGCAGGGCCAGTTCAGCCGTGCCGCGACCTGCTCGATATGGGTCGACTTGCCGGTGCCGTGATAGCCCGTGACCATGACGCGGCGGTTCTTGGCGAAGCCGGCGAGAATGGCGAGCGTGGTGGCGCGATCGAAGCGGTAATCCGAATCGACATCCGGCACATGCGGATCGACCTCCGAATAGGCCGGCACCTCGAGGTCGCTGTCGATTCCAAATACCTGACGGACCGACACCTTCATGTCGGGCAAACCGGCGGGCTCGTGCACTTTGGTCATGGCGGCGGTCGTCATCAATCCTCCGAGGTCTCGGACGCTCCCGAAACCAGATTTGCTGCGTGGCTGCGGATGGGTGCTTTAAGGAACCTATCAGAGAGCAACGGCCGGCAGAAGCCCGCCGCTCAATCAAAGTTCCGCTGCATTTTCATCAAGATAGGTACTGACCTCGGTTTTTGGAAGGCTGCCCTGCGAATCACGCCGTACTTTTGTCCGATCTGGGGGCGGGGCTGCGCCCCGGCGCCGGACCGATATAGCGGGCGCGGGGGCGAATCAGCCCGCCATGCCGCAATTGTTCGCTGGCATGCGCGATCCAGCCGACGGTGCGGGCCATGGCAAACAGCACCAGTTCGTGGCCGGGCGGCAGGCCGAGCGTATGCACGAGTACCGCCAGCGCATAGTCGATATTGACGAATTCGCCGGTCGCCTCGGCGATCCGCTCCGGAATTTCTCTCGTCAGTTTCTCCGCCGCGCCGGCGCGCGTCAGCGCATCCAGCAACGCGAGAGCGCGCGGATCGCCGTGCTTGTAGACGCCGTGACCGAAACCGGCGAACCGCTCGCCAAGCGCCACGCGCTCCCTGATGACGGGGGCCACATTGCCATCGACCAGCGTCCTGACGAGCTGCGCCGCCAGCACCCCCGCGCCGCCGTGTTTCGGGCCTTTGAGTGCCACCAGGCCGGCGATCATGGCGTCGTAGAGATTCAACCCGGTCGATGCCGCGCAGCGCACGGTAAAGGCCGAGGCGTTCAACTCATGATCCGCGAGCAGCACCAGCGCACGGCGGATCAGATCGGCGGCGTGCTTGTTGTCAGGCGCCCATACCTTGGCGATCTTGAGATGAAGCGGCGCCGCTGACGACGGACGGTTCAGCATGGTCGCGATCACGAGGCGAACAATGCGGCCACCAACCATCGCCCGACCGTCAGCGGCCCGGGTGAACGCCTGCGGATCGGCGCTGGCGGCCAGTGCCAGCACGGCAATGGTGCGATCGATCGAGGCAGCCTGGCGGGCGGCCTCCGCGACCGCGCGCATTTCATCCGACACATGCGGACAATTGTCCTGGGCAAACGGATCGACGCCGGTCACGTCCCACAACAGCGTTGCGGCATGTTCGAGCGTATCGGTTTCGGCAAGGTCGATGCAGTTGACGCCGCGGTAAATCGGGCCGTCCTCGGTGATGGTCGAAATCGAAGAATCCATCACCGGCAAATCGGCATCGAAGCTCTTGAGGCCGCGCGGCTCCGGCGACGGCGCGCGCCGCTCCTTCAGCCCGCGGACGTCCTCCGCCCGATAGCGGTGGCTTCGCGAATCCGACGACGGCTCCGAGCGGATCAACCCGCGGCTGACATAGGCGTAGAGCGTGGCAGGCGAGATCGCGAGCTCGGCCGAGGCCTCGCGGGCGGACAGGTAAAGCGCCGCGGATTTTTTCATATTGATTTACATAATCAAGATTGATCAATCTGTCGAGAGGGGCGAGCTTGGAGGTCTCAGAGGAGACCGCCCCATGAACCTGCAGCTTTCCAAGAGCCCGATCGGGCTGGATGGCGTTCCCGCCGCCGAAACCGTGCTCAGCCATGTCGATGGCGAACGCGGCGAGCTGATTATCGCCGGCGAACGCGTCGGTGACCTCGTGCGCAAAACCGGCTTCGAGGGAGTAACCGCGCGGTTGTGGAGCGGCGGCACCGGCCAGCCGGTCAGCGAAGCCACCGCGCGCGCCGCCCTGGGTGCGGCCCGCCAACGCGCCTTCGCCAGGCTTCCGGACCTGCTCGGAATTACCCGTGGCCTGTCGATCGTCGATGGTTTCCGAGCCGCGATTGCCGGATTGCGCACGGAAGACGGACTGCCGCATGAGGCCACCATCGTCGGCGCGCTTCCGGTGATCGCCGGCGCGCTGGTACAGCGCGCCAGAGGCGGCGACCCCGTCGCGCCCGATCCAGACGTCAGCCATGCCGCCGATACGCTATCGATGATGCTCGCCCGCAAACCCGATGCGCGTGAGGTGGCGGCGCTCGACGCCTATTTCGTGACGGTGTGCGATCACGGCATGAACGCATCGACCTTCACCACGCGCGTGGTGGCCTCGACGCAGGCCGACCTGTTCGC
>JAYSPJ010000708.1:0-7562 GCA_043722155.1 Bradyrhizobium sp. | reverse complement strand
CATGAATTGCGGCATTCCCTATTGCCACGGCACCGGCTCGGTGGCGCCGGGCACGCCGGGCTGCCCGGTCAACAACCAGATTCCGGATTTCAACGATCTGGTCTATCAGAACAACTGGCAGGAAGCCTCGCGCAACCTGCACTCGACCAATAACTTTCCCGAGTTCACCGGCCGCATCTGCCCGGCGCCGTGCGAAGCTTCCTGCACGCTCAACATCGACGACAACCCGGTCACCATCAAGACCATCGAATGCGCCATCGTCGATCGCGCCTGGGACAATGGCTGGCTGCCGCCGGAAATCGCGCCGAACAAGACCGGCAAGAAGATCGCCGTGATCGGCTCCGGCCCTGCGGGCCTCGCCTGCGCGCAGCAACTCGCGCGCGCAGGCCATGACGTGCATGTCTACGAGAAATTCGCCAAGGCGGGCGGACTGCTGCGTTACGGCATTCCCGATTTCAAGATGGAGAAGCACGTCATCGACCGCCGTATCGCGCAGATGGAGGCCGAGGGCGTCACCTTCCACTACAATTCGCCGGTCGGCGGCAGCGCCCAGGGAACCGGAAATGCCGCGCTCGATCCGCAGGCGTTGCTCACCAAATATGACGCGATGGCGCTGACCGGCGGCGCCGAAGCCGCGCGCGATCTGCCGATCCCGGGCCGAGATCTCGCCGGCATCCACTACGCGATGGATTTCCTGCCGCAGCAGAACCGCCGCGTCTCCAACGAGCCGCTCGGCAAGGGCCAGGAGATCCTCGCCGGCGGCAAGGACGTGGTCGTGATCGGCGGCGGCGACACAGGCTCCGACTGCATCGGCACCTCGTTCCGGCAGGGCGCCAGGTCCGTGACGCAAATCGAGATCATGCCGGCGCCGCCCGAGCATGAGAACAAGGGCCTGACCTGGCCGAACTGGCCGATGAAGATGCGCACGTCGTCGAGCCAGGCCGAAGGCGCCAAGCGCGACTTCGCCGTGCTGACGCAGAAGTTTTCAGGCGAGAACGGCCAGGTGACGAAACTGCATTGCGTGCATGTCGACGACAAGTTCAAGCCGGTTCCCGGCAGCGAGTTCGAGATCAACGCGCAGCTGGTGCTGCTGGCGATGGGCTTCGTGCATCCGGTACACGAGGGCCTGCTGAAGACGCTCGGAGTCGACCTCGATCCGCGCGGCAATGTGCGAGCCAACACCTCGGATTACCTGACCTCGCGGCCGAACGTGTTCTCCGCCGGCGACATGCGCCGCGGGCAATCGCTCGTGGTGTGGGCGATCCGCGAGGGCCGCCTCTGCGCCCGCTCGATCGATCAGTTCCTGATGGGGACGACGAACCTGCCGAGGTAGTTATCTCGTCAGGCGATCCTTGGTCATCCGCAGCGTGACGATGACGCCCTCCGGATTCCAGTCGCAGGCGATTGATCCGCCGAGCTGGACGGTCATGCCACGGTTGAGAAGCTTGCTGCCGTATCCGTTATCATCCATGGGGGCCGCGACCGGCGGACCGCCGCTCTCGGTCCAGACCACCGCGACTTCGGTGTCATGGGGCGCGCAGGAGATGTCGAGTACACCCGATGGCGACGACAGCGCGCCGTATTTGAGGGAATTGGTCGCGAGTTCATGCACGACCAGCGCCAGCGTCGTCGCGGCCTGTTCGCCAACGCCCATGCGCGGCACCGAGACGCGAACGCGGCCGCTGAACGCTCCCATGTCGTCATAGGGCGCGAGCAATACGGTGAACAGATCGCCGAGCAGCGCCGCCTTTCCGCCCTGGCCCGGAAGCGGACGGACAAGATCGTGGGCCCGGCCGAGCGCGGTCAGGCGATGGGTGAGTTCCTGCGCCATATCCACCGTGGTCTTGGCGGAGCGCGAGGTGATCGCGGTCAGGCCGGTGGCTATCGCCAGCAGATTTTTGACCCGATGGCTCATTTCTCCCGCCAGCAGTTCGTTGCCTTCCTCGGCCTGCTTGCGTCCGGTGACGTCGATGAAAATGCCGTACATGACGCGGCCGACGATGCCGGCGTCATCGCCCTGCCCCCGGGCCGATATCCAGCGCACCTCTTCGTCGATCATGACGCGAAAGTCGATTTCATAGGCGCCAACGAGGGCGCGGGTGGCGGTAAACGCCGCCTTCACCCGATCGCGATCCGAGGGATGAATATGCGCGGAGAGATCATCGAACGACACATAGTCGCTGAGAGGCACGCCCCACAGCTCAAAGGCGCGCTCGTCCATCGTGAATCGGTCGGTGTCGACATTCCAAGACCACAGGGCTACTCCCGCCGCCGCGATGGCGAGGCGCAGATGTCCGGCATCCCAGACCGGCAAGCCGGACTTCTCAGGTGGCGGCGCCAAACCCTGCGGAACCGGAACCGCGGTTGCCATGCCGCCCTGTGCCTGCGTTTCCATTGTTATTTCCAGCTTTCATTGATGAGCCCTTCCAGCTTTCATTGATGAGTCCCGTCAACCGGAGATCCCTCCGGCTTTGCCGCGTGAACAATTTCCGAGGGAACAGATCGAAAGGCCAAAAGGACCGGCGGCAACTTTAACCAACCCCCGAGACCGCAAAAGGTTCGATCGCACCGCGTCGATTCGTCATCCCCCGCGAAAGCGGGGGACCCAGCATTCCAGAGGCGTCAGTTATCAATCGAGAAGGCGCGGCGTATGACGACTTCGGGCGCGGTCCCTCTCCTCCTGCTCCCTTACCCCCACGGCCCGCGAGGCGCCGCGCCACTGCCACGGGCCGTCCAGGGACCGCTGCGCGGACGCGATGGCGGACGTGCCGACGGCGCCGCACCTGGCCCGGACCCGAGTTCGGCCGCAAGCCGCTGCAGCTCGGCGACCCGGTTCTCGGTCGACGGATGGGTCGAAAACAGACTGTCCATCCCGCGACCCGACAGCGGATTGATGATGAACATGTGCGCCGTCGCCGGATTGCGTTCGGCCTCCTCGTTCGGAATCGCGTGCGCGGCGTTCGAGATTTTGACCAGCGCCGACGCCAGAACCATCGGCTGGCCGACGATGCGGGCGCCGAGATCGTCGGCGGCGTATTCGCGGGTGCGGCTGATCGCCATCTGCACCAGCATGGCGCCGAGCGGCGCCAGGATCATCATCGCGATCGAACCGATGAGGCCGGGACCGTGATTGTTGTCGCGATGGCCGCCGAAGAACATTCCGAACTGCGCCACCATCGAGATCGCGCCGGCGATGGTCGCGGTGATGGTCATCAGCAGCGTGTCGTGGTTCCCGATATGCGCGAGCTCATGCGCGATCACGCCGCCGAGCTCTTCCCGGCTGAGCGACTGCACCAGCCCCGTGGTCACGGCGACCGCGGCATTCTGCGGGTTGCGGCCGGTGGCGAACGCATTGGGCTGCGGATTGTCCATCAGGAACACCCGCGGCATCGGCAGCCCGGCCCGTCCGGCCAGCGTGGCCACCAGGCCGACCAGTTCGGGCGCGCTGCGCGCATCGACCTCATGGGCGCGGTACATCGACAGCACCATGCGGTCCGAGTTCCAGTAGGCGAACAGGTTGGTCGCGGCCGCGATCAAAAGCGCGATGGTCGCACCAGTGGCGCCGCCGATCAGATAACCGACCCCCATGAACAGGGCCGTGAGACCGGCCAGCAGGATCGCGGTTCGAAGGTAGTTCATCGTTGTCTCCCTGATGCCGGCGGCAGACGTCGCGGCATACGGAGATTCAGGTAGATTGCTGCCGCCGCGGTTCAAGACCGGCGGGTGCGTCGCCGCGTCGCGCTTCGGGGGCGCGATGAAGCATCCCGGCGCCGAAAGTCGGGTCTATCGGAACTGTTCCGACCGGTCGTACGACCCCGAGAGCATGATCTATGTAGGCCGGGATGGCATGCGCCGTTCCTGTCCGTGACGGACGTTTGCCTGCGCGACGATTTCAGGACTCCGGCCTGGCGCCGGGGTTTTTGTTTGCGGGCGGTGAGAGAATGAGCGCAGCCCCTAATGCTGCAACCTCACCCCCAGCATCACCACGGTCGAATTGGTGCTGTTGCCGGGAATGCTGGAGTCGAGCCAGTCACGGCGCAGCGTGCCCTTGAGCCAGATGTTGCGGTTCAGCTTGTAGATCAGATCGCCGGAGACCGAATAGAAGCGGTCGAAGCGCGCGTTGCCCAGATAGTCCTGCGTGCCCCAGGTGAATTTCCCGATGGCGGTCAACCAGCGTCGGAAATCGTGATCGACTTCCACGGTATAGGTGTTCGTCAGCACACCGGAGACGCCGGGCACCGTGGTCTCGTCGATCGAGGTGGCGGCAAGGAATTTCGCCGTCGTCAGCGGCGTCGCGACCCACACCAGCGAGGCCGACGTCAGCAGTCCCTGCAGCGGCAACAGCCGCGGATCCTGATAGGAGCGCGCCGCCCAGCCGATCGCGAGTTCGCCGGTCAGGATGCGCGAGAATTCGAAGCTGGTGCCGGCGCGCACGGATCCGCCGCTGGAATTGCGCTGATAGCCGTTGCGATCGGCCAGCAGGTCATGGGAGCGGACGTTGCCCTCGATCTCGCCGAACGGTTTCAGGCCCGGTATCAAATCGTAGCTGACACGCCCGAGACCTCCGAACTGATTGTAGTTGCGGTCGTCGTTGATGAAGGAAGTGCCGTCGGTAAGTTTCGAGGCCTGATAGACGGTGCGGTCGGCGGTGGCGCCGGCGGACAGCTGCAGGCGGTTGAAATTCTGGTCGACGCCGAAGGTGCCGCCGAGCGTCGAATAGACCGGATAGCGCTGCAGGCCGGCCTGGATGTTCGGGCTGCCGGGGTTGTCGGTGGCAACGCGCAGGCGTCCCTGCGCGGTGAGGCGGGTGTCGCGGCTGACGTCGAGCCGGCCGTCGACATGGCCGGTGAAATCCGGCCGGTCGACCACGACCGGCGCCGAGGAGATGGTGCCGTCGGTCGGCGGCGGAAAGGTGTTGCCGTAGCCGGTGAACGAGCCGCGCAGGTCGGCGACGACCGCGTGGCGCTGCCAGTCGGAGACCGCGAGAAATTCCGGCGCCACCGCATAGAACGGCGACCCCTTCGGCACCGTGCTGCGGCGTGGATTGGTGTCGAAGCCGCCGCGCAGCTCAACCGCGGACTTGACCAGAAAGCTGCCGGCGTAGTCGCCGACCGCGCCGAACGGATCGTCGTCGATCTTCAGCCGCTTGCGCGGCGGCTGGCCGGCAACGGTGCCGGCCATCGCCGGCGGGATCGGCGTCTTGTTGGCGGAGTCCGACGGCGGGATCGACAGCCGCACCCGCCCATTGGCGGGCAAAGGCTGCGGCGGCTTGCTGCCGGGACCTGGCGCCGGCTTTGGCCTGGCCTGGCCCGGATAGAGTCTTGCCTTCTTGCGCGTGCGGTTGAGCGAGTCGTAGCCGGAGGAAGACGCGCCGCTGGCGGCGGGAAGGCCGTAAGTGGGGATGACGCCGATGCGCGATTTTGCAGGGGTGCCCTTGTCGCGCAGCCGCGCGTCGTTGACGGCATCGCCGATGCGGTCGGCGAACTCACTGGTCCGGCGCAACGGCGAATCCTGCGGCGACACGAAGCCATCGCGGGCGGGGCGGAACAGGTCGGGAGTCAGTGTCTGGGCGTGGCTCGGAGTTTCATCGAAGGCGATCAGTGCAAGGATCAGGGCAAGGCATGGCAAAGGCGCGCGTAAAACCGATACGCGCCCGCGGCGGCCCCTTGCTGGACCCGACATCACGATGAAAAATACTCCAACAAATTCATTTACTTAAGCGACGGGTTCCGGGCAGCGCAGAGCGCCCGCGCGGAAAACGTCGTTAATGGAGTTAAAACAATTATGGTTAATGAGCCGTTGAGAACCGGGGCCT
The DNA here is from genome assembly GCA_043722155.1 of Bradyrhizobium sp. GTDB lineage: Bacteria > Pseudomonadota > Alphaproteobacteria > Rhizobiales > Xanthobacteraceae > Bradyrhizobium. Next base: position 1,747 of record JAYSPJ010000708.1, on the reverse strand, counting down.
GCGTCGCATCACCGACCCGCCCATGCTAAGGAGGGGTCCGGGGCGAGCAGCCCCCTCCTTCGGAATCACGCATGGCTAATTCGAAACCGCTGATGGCACAATCGTCCGGGACCGACCACGCGAGCGCCGCCGTCCAGTCGGGCCTGCGCACGCTGGATACGGAAGCCGCCGGCATCGGCGCGATCTCGGCCGCATTGCAGGGGCCGCTCGGGCCGGCCTTCACCGCCGCCGTTGACCTGATCCGCGATGCCAAGGGCCGCGTCATCGTCACCGGGCTCGGCAAATCGGGCCATGTCGCGCGCAAGATCGCGGCGACGCTGGCCTCCACCGGCACGCCGGCCTTCTTCGTGCACGCGGCGGAAGCCAGCCACGGCGACCTCGGCATGATCACGCCCGACGATGTCATCATCGCGCTGTCGTGGTCCGGCGAGCAGCCGGAGATGAAAAACCTCGTCAATTATTCCAGCCGCTTCGCGATTCCGATGATCGCGGTCACGTCCAGTGCCGCCTCCTCGCTCGGCGAGGCCGCGCGCATCGTGCTGGAGCTGCCGAAGGCGCGCGAGGCCTGCCCGCACAATCTGGCGCCGACCACCTCGTCGCTGATGCAGGCCGCGATCGGCGACGCGCTTGCCATCGCGCTGCTCGAGGGCCGCGGCTTTACTGCGCTGGAATTCGCCAATTTCCATCCCGGCGGCAAGTTGGGGGCGATGCTGAAATTCGTCCGCGACATCATGCATACCGGGGACGCCATCCCGGTCAAATCGCTCGGCGCCAAGATGTCGGACGCGCTGGTGGAGATGTCGACCAAGGGATTCGGCTGCGTCTGCATCGTCGACTCCAGCGGCGAGATCGCCGGCATCATCACCGACGGCGATCTGCGCCGCCACATGCGCCCCGACCTGATGACGGCTGATGTCGACGAGGTCATGACGAAGAATCCCCGGACCATTCCGCCGGGGATGCTGGCGACCGAGATGCTGGAGACGATCAACTCGTCCAGGCCCGCGGTGACGGTGCTGATCGTCGCCGAGGGCAGGAAGCCGGTCGGCATCGTGCATGTCCACGACGTGCTGCGCGCCGGCGTGGCGTAAGGTATTTCTCTGACGTCGTCTCTGCCAAAGCACCGGAGATTGATCAGGCCGCCGCCACCGTGAGGCTCGCGCCGTCGGCCTGCACGATCTTGACCCGGCTGCCGGCCGGCGCATCGGGACCCGCGACGCGCCAGATCGTATCGTCGATCCGCACCGTGCCCGAGCCGTCGATGATCGGTTTTTCCAGCGTGAACACCCGGCCGACCAGCGCGTCGGTGCGCTTGTTGAGAAACGGGTGGCTCTGGCTGACGGCGCTGTTGCTGCGCGCGACCCGCCGCCACAGCGGCACCGCCGCGACGGCGAAAACCGCGAACATCAAGAGCTGCGATTGCCAGGACGGACTGATCGCGAACGACAACAGCCCGACCAGCAGGGCGGCGAGCCCGAGCCAGAACATGAAGACACCGGGCGCCAGCAATTCCAGCGCCATCAGGATGAAGCCGAAGATCAGCCAGTTCCAGGTGCCAAGCGTGTAAAACATCTCGGTCATCGTGTGACCCTCTATTCTTTCTCGTTACCGATCTCGTCAATACAAGGACGGTGAGCTCCCTCTCCCCGTGTGGGAGAGGGTTGAGGTGAGGGGTTGACGTCTATCGGTGGAGCAAAACCCCTCACCCGGATCGCATCTTCGATGCGATCCGACCTCTCCCACAAGG
>JAYSPJ010000707.1:0-5622 GCA_043722155.1 Bradyrhizobium sp. | reverse complement strand
CGGATCGCCGGCGACCTGATCGCAGCCAAGCAGCTCGGCGTCGAAGTGGCCGTCGTGGTCGGCGGCGGCAACATCGTTCGTGGCGTCGAAGTTTCGTCGCGCGGCGTTTCGCGCCCGACCGGCGACACCATGGGCATGCTCGCCACCGTGATGAATTGCCTTGCGCTGGAAGCCGCGATCGAGCGGCGCGGGACGCCGGCGCGGACCCTGTCGGCGTTCGTCATGCCGCAGGTCTGTGAGCTGTACACCCGCACTGCAACGCACAAATATCTCGCCGAGGGCCGGATCGTGCTGCTCGGCGGAGGAACCGGCAACCCATTCTTCACCACCGATACCACCGCGGTGCTGCGGGCGGCCGAGATCGGCGCCCAGGCGGTGCTGAAGGCCACCAATGTCGACGGCGTCTACAGTGCCGATCCCAAAAAGGACCCGTCCGCCAAGCGGTTCGGCCGTTTGACGCATTCACAGGCGATCGAAGGCGGTTACAAGGTGATGGACGCGACCGCATTCGCGCTTGCCCGCGAGACGTCGCTGCCTATCATCGTGTTCTCGATCGCCGAACCGGGTTCGATAAGCGCGATTCTGCGCGGCACCGGCCACGGCACCATCGTCGCCGGCTGACAGGCTGGCGACGCATCTGCGCGCGCGAGCCTGACGGCCCCGGCGACCAGTTTTCAGGAGGGGAGAGCGTTATGCCTACGGGTAGTTTCGATATCAACGAATTGAAGCGTCGCATGCAGGGCGCCACCCAGGCGCTCAAACATGAGCTGGGTGGATTGCGCACCGGCCGCGCCGCGGCCTCAATGCTGGAGCCGGTGCAAGTCGACGCCTACGGCACCCACATGCCGCTCAACCAGCTCGCAACCGTCAGCGTTCCCGAACCGCGCCTGCTCTCGGTGCAAGTATGGGACAAGTCGATGGTCAAGGCCGTTGAAAAAGCGATTGTCGATTCCAATCTCGGTTTAAGTCCGGCGACCGAAGGCCAGGTGCTGCGGTTGCGAATTCCCGAACTCAACGAAGACCGCCGCAAGGAACTCGTGAAAGTAGCGCACAAATATGCCGAAGCCGCCAAGGTCGCGGTGCGGCATGTCCGTCGCGATGGTCTCGATACCGTCAAGAAGCTCGAGAAGAATCACGAGATTTCCGAGGACGATCAGGAGCGGCTGGCCAATGATGTGCAGAAGGCCACCGACGGCATGATTTCGGAAATAGATCAATTGCTTGCGGCGAAGGAAAAGGAAATCCTCACCGTTTAGTGCGCCAGGATCAGCCGATGTCGAACGCCGCCGCCCCCGCAACCGAAGCCCCGGATCCCTCCGGTGCGCCGTTGCATGTGGCGATCATTATGGACGGCAACGGACGCTGGGCCGCGGCCCGTGGTTTGCCGCGCGCGGAAGGCCATCGCCGCGGCGTCGAGGCGTTGCGGCGGGTGGTTCGCGCGGCCCATGAACTCGGCATTCTGTATCTGACGATTTTTTCCTTCAGCTCGGAAAACTGGTCGCGTCCGGCGACCGAAATCGGCGATCTCTTCGGCTTGCTTCGGCGCTTCATCCGCAACGACCTCGCGACATTGCATGGCGATGGCGTCCGGGTCCGGGTGATCGGCGAGCGCGACGGATTGGAGCCGGATATCTGCGCGCTGCTGAACGAGGCGGAAGAGCTGACCAAGGGCAACACCAAGCTCAATCTCGTGGTCGCGTTCAACTACGGGTCGCGCCAGGAAATCGCCAACGCCGCCCAGCGGCTGGCGCGCGAGGTCGCCGAGGGAAAGCGTGACCCTTCGTCGATTGACGTCGATACGCTCAGCCGATACCTCGATGCGCCCGATATTCCCGATCCCGATCTGATCATTCGCACCAGCGGGGAGCAGCGGCTTTCGAACTTCCTGATGTGGCAGGCCGCCTACAGCGAACTGGTGTTCGTGCCGATCCACTGGCCGGATTTCGACAAGGCGGCGCTCGAGGAAGCGATCGCCGAATATGCCAGGCGGGAGCGTCGTTTCGGCGGTCTGGCCGCGAAAACCGGATCGTGACCGAGGGCGAAGCCGCACCGGCGGCGGAGGCCGAGCAGGGTTCGCGCAATCTGATGATGCGCGTGATCGCGGCATTGGTGCTCGCACCTGCAGCCATTGCCATCGCTTATGCCGGCGGCTGGCTCTGGCTTGGTCTGGTTACGCTCGCCTCGATCGGTCTCTATGTGGAATGGCTGACGATCGTGGGGGCGCGCACGCCGCGCGTGATGGCCGCGGGCATCATGACGCTTTTCGGCGCCGCCGTGTGGCTCGGCATCGGGCGGATCGGAGCGACTTACGTCATTGTCGTGCTTGGCGTCATTGTCGCTGCGTTGCTGTCGCCGCATCGTCGCGGCTGGGCCGCGCTTGGCGGTTGTTATGCGTTCGCGGCGCTGATCGCCTCGGTCTTGCTGCGGCTCGACCAGGTCTGGGGATTCACCGCGCTGATGTTCGTCCTGCTGATTGTCTGGGTCACCGACATCGGCGGCTATTTCGCCGGCCGCGGCATCGGCGGACCAAAACTCTGGCCGCGGGTCAGTCCCAAGAAGACCTGGGCGGGCGCGATCGGCGGCTTTGCGGCGAGTCTTGGAATTGCTCTTGGGTTTGCGGCGCTGGATCTCGGTAGGACCGGCCCGCTGCTGCTATTGGCTGCGGTTCTCTCGATTGCGTCCCAGCTCGGCGACCTCTTTGAGTCCGCGGTGAAACGGCGTTTCGGCGTCAAGGATTCCAGTCACATCATTCCGGGGCATGGCGGGCTGATGGATCGTCTCGATGGCTTCGTCGCCGCGGTCGTCCTGGCGGCGATTTTCGGCCTTTTGCGGGGTGGCGCGGATGGCGTCGGCCGCGGTCTTATGGTTTGGTGAAAATATGAGTGCAGTCCCGTTGCGTAACAACAAGGCCGCGGTGTCCGCCGTGCGCTCCGTGACCGTGCTGGGAGCCACCGGCTCGATCGGCGACAGCACGATGGATTTGCTGCGGGCCTCGCGCGACCGCTATCAGGTCGAGGCTTTGACCGCGAACACCAACGTCGAGGGGCTGGCCAAGCTGGCAAAAGAATTCGGCGCCCGATTTGCGGCGGTGGCCGATCCTGATCGCCTCGGCGAGTTGAAGGACGCGCTGGCAGGTACGCGTACCGAATGCGGCGCCGGCGAAAGCGCCATCATCGAAGCCGCGGCACGCCCGGCCGATTGGGTCATGGCCGCCGTCAGCGGCGCGGCCGGATTGAAGCCTGCGCTGGCGGCGGTGGATCGCGGCGCGACGGTGGCGCTGGCCAACAAGGAATGCCTGGTTTGCGCCGGTGACTTCTTCATGCAGCGCGCGTTAAAGGCAGGGGCCTGCATCCTGCCGGCGGATTCCGAACATAACGCGCTGTTTCAGGCGCTGGGTTCCGGCAACCGCGAAGAGTTGGTTCGCGTCATCATCACGGCTTCGGGCGGGCCGTTCCGGACCTGGGCGGTCGCCGACATCGAGCAGGCGACGCTGGCGCAGGCCCTGAAGCACCCGAACTGGAGCATGGGACAGAAGATCACCATCGATTCCGCGTCGATGATGAACAAGGGGCTCGAGGTCATCGAAGCCTCGTATCTGTTCGCGCTGACGCCGGACGAGATCGACGTCCTCGTGCACCCGCAGTCGATCATCCACGGCATGGTGGAATTTTCGGATCGTTCCGTCGTAGCCCAGCTCGGCTCGCCCGACATGCGCACGCCGATCGCGCATTGCCTCGGATGGCCGGACCGGATCGTCGGACCCGCCGCCAAGCTCGATCTCGCCAAGATCGGGCAGCTGACCTTCGAGGCGCCGGATTTCGACCGGTTCCCGGCGCTCCGGCTGGCTTACGATGCGCTGCGGACCGGGTGCGGCGCGACCACGGTCTACAATGCCGCCAACGAGGTCGCGGTGGCGGCGTTCATCGGCGGCAAGATCAAATTCGGCGCGATCGCCCGGCTCGTGGAAGCCACCATGAACGACTGGATCCGCTCCGGGAACCTGGCCCCTTTGACCTCCGCGGACGATGCGATTTCCGTTGACCATAATGCGCGAAATAAAGCTGCCTCCCTCTTGCCTCAAATTGCCTTAAAGGCATCCTAGAGGGTTGGGGACAGGGCCTGCGGCTCTGGTTAAGGGGAATTGGATGTCCGAGTTTTTTCTACAGAGTTTCAATACGTTGAGCCATGGGTTCATCGGATACATCATTCCCTTCCTGTTCGTGCTCACCATCGTGGTTTTCTTCCATGAGCTTGGCCACTTCCTGGTCGCCCGCTGGGCCGGCGTGAAGGTGTTGACGTTCTCGCTCGGTTTCGGGCCGGAACTCGCCGGGTTCAACGACCGTCACGGCACCCGCTGGAAGATCTCGGCGATCCCGCTCGGCGGCTACGTAAAATTCTTCGGCGACGAGAGCAAGGCCTCGACGCCTTCGTCCGAAACGCTCGCCGGCATGACCGAGGAAGAGCGCGCCGGCAGTTTCCACCACAAGAAGGTCGGACCGCGTGCCGCGATCGTGGCGGCCGGCCCGATTGCCAATTTCCTGCTGGCGATCGTGATCTTCACCTGCCTGTTCACGTTCTTTGGCAAGCCGAGCACGACGGCGCGCGTCGACAAGGTGGAGACGGGCAGTGCCGCGGACAAAGCCGGCTTTCAGGCCGGCGACGTCGTAACGTCGATCGATGGCAAGGCCATCGGAAGTTTCTCCGAGATGCAGCGCATTGTCGGCACCCGCGCCGGCGAGCAGCTGGCATTCACGATCAAGCGCGGCGATTCCAGCCTGCAGATTCAGGGCACGCCGCAACTCAGGGAAGTGAAGGATTCGTTCGGAAACGTTCACCGCCTCGGCGTGCTGGGTATCACCCGCGCGACCAATCCCGGCGACGTCGTGACCGAGCGGGTGGATCCCGCCACCGCGCTCTGGCTCGGCGTCAAGGAAACCTGGTTCGTTGTCGAGCGCACCATGGCCTATATCGGCGGCGTCTTCACCGGGCGCGAGGCGGCCGATCAGGTCGGCGGGCCGATACGGATCGCGCAGATTTCGGGTCAGGTCGCCACCATCGGCGTTGCCGCCTTGGTGCACCTTGCCGCGGTGCTCTCGATCTCGATCGGACTGCTCAACCTGTTCCCGGTGCCGTTGCTCGACGGCGGTCACCTTTTGTTCTATGCGGTGGAAGCCGTGCGCGGACGGCCATTGTCGGACCGGGCGCAGGAAATGGGTTTCCGGATCGGGCTTGGCCTGGTGCTGATGCTGATGGTGTTTGCGACCTACAACGACATTCTGCACCTGGCGGCATCGTGAAGCGGCTTTTTTGTGACGTGGCCGATAGGCAACGTCTTGGAATGAAAATGAAATTGCACTGCGATAGGACGTTTGCCGCCCCGGCAAAATTGGCTACAAGCACAGCAACAAATGGGAATCTGCCGGATCGTGGGGATGCGAGCCGGCCGTGGAATCACAAGGGCGCTTTGCGCATGAATGTTGGAATGCGAGTGCGGGGGGGCTTGTTGGCCACCCTGATCATGTTCGCGATGCCGGTCGTGGTCACGCTGGCCGCTATGCTCGTGCCGTCGGCGGCCGTAGCCCAGACATCTGCTTCGATCGTGGTGGAGGGTAACCGGCGCGT
>JAYSPJ010000706.1:0-6361 GCA_043722155.1 Bradyrhizobium sp. | reverse complement strand
TTCAGAAACTTGCGTCGATTGATCTTGGTCATAGAATCCCTCCCTGGGAATTAGTGGGTCAGCGTTTCCAAATGAAGCGTGGCTCTTGGAGGCCTGTTTGCCGAACAAGGATCGAAATCTGTCGGCGACGCCGACATGAATGTATACAGCGACGGCCGAAAACTCCATCCAGATCTTGCCGCCAGGAACTGAAATGATGTCCGATGATCATCTCAGTTCAGTCGCTTCCCGGTGCTCTCGTCAAACAGATGCACGAGCGCCGGATCGGGTTTCAGCCGGATCTTGTCGCCCGGATTGAATTGATGACGCTCGCGGAAAACGGCGACGACCTGCACGCCGCCAAGTTTGGCGAACACCTGGGTTTCCGAGCCGGTAGGTTCGACCACCACGATCTCGGCCTCCGCGCCATCGTCCGCGATGGTGAAGTGCTCGGGCCGGATGCCGTACACCGCGGGCCGGCCTTCGGAATTAGCAGGCGCCGACGCCAGCGGAAGCTTGACGCCGTTGGGTCCTTCAAACCCGGCTGAGCCGTTCGACTTGACCTTGCCCTTGAGGAAATTCATCGCCGGCGAGCCAATGAAGCCCGCCACGAACTGGTTGTCCGGCTTGTCGTACAGTTCGAGCGGCGTGCCCATCTGCTCGACGATGCCGTCATGCATCACCACGATCTTGTCGGCCATGGTCATGGCTTCGATCTGGTCGTGGGTGACGTATACCGTCGTGGTCTTCAGCCGCTGATGCAGTTCCTTGATCTCGGTGCGCATCGCCACGCGTAACTTGGCGTCGAGGTTGGACAAGGGCTCGTCGAACAGGAACACCTGCGGGTCGCGCACGATGGCGCGTCCCATCGCCACGCGCTGGCGCTGGCCGCCGGACAATTGCCGGGGATAGCGTTCGAGCAGTGGCGTCAGCGCCAGGATCTCCGCGGCGCGCCTGACGCCGGTGGAAATCTCTTCCACGCTTGCGCCGCGCAGCTTCAGCGAAAATCCCATATTGTCGGCGACCGTCATATGCGGATAGAGCGCATAATTCTGGAACACCATCGCGATGTCGCGCTCTTTGGGCTGGACGTTGTTGACGACGCGGTCGCCGATCGAAATCGTGCCGGATGTGATGTTTTCGAGCCCCGCGAGCATCCGCAACAGGGTCGACTTGCCGCAACCGGAGGGACCTACCAGCACCACGAAGGCGCCGTCCTCGATCGGGATCGACACGCCGTGCAAAACTTCAAAGGTGCCAAACGACTTGCGCACGTCGCTAATCTGCACCGACGACATGTACTTCCCTCCATGTTTCGCGGCACCGTACGGCGAAAGCCGTCGCTGCTCTATTTTTCAACCTCGCTCTTTCGAAGCTGGGCTTGATCGAAGTTGCGCTTGATCGTCGAACATTGTCCGTAATTCGACCATTATTAGCAATGCGGTGGTAGCGCTGTCAATGTTTGTTCAACTGCCCGAATTGTTGTGTTATGACCACATCATGGAACGGAAACGAGCGAAGTCTGGCGAAATCCGGCTCACGGAAGTTGCCGAATTAGCTGGGGTGAGCCCCATCACCGCATCGCGATTTTTTCGGAATCCGGAAGCGCTGTCGTTGAGCAAGCGGGAGCGGGTGGCGAGCGCTGCGAAAGAACTGGGCTATGTGCCGAACCTGGCGGCGCGTGCCCTCGCCTCGCAACGCACCGAAGTGATCGGCGTCCTGATTTCGTCCCTGACCAACAACGTGTTCTCCGACGTGCTGCGCGGCATCTACGATGCCTCGGAGGGCAGCCGCTACAGCATCCAGCTCGCCAATACCCGTTACTCGATCCTGCAGGAGGAGCAGCTGCTGCGTCTGTTCCAGGCGCAGAAGCCGGCCGGATTGATCGTGACCGGCATCGACCAGACCGCGGAATCCCGCGCCGTCCTGGAGGCGATGAATTGCCCGATCGCGCAGATCATGGAAATCGGACCCGACCCGGTCGACATGATGGTGGGGTTTTCGCATCACGACGCTGAGTTTGCAGCGGTTTCCCACCTTGTTGCGCAAGGATTTCAACGCATCGGATTTGTTGGCGCGCAAATGGATCCCCGGATGCAGCGACGGTTCGGCGGCTACCGCGATGCCATGAAGGCCGCCTCGCTGTTCGATCCGCGCCTGATTGTGACGACCCCGGTGCCGACTTCCATCACACTTGGCGGAACGCTGTTCGCCGACCTGCTTTCAAAAGCGCCAGATACCGACGCGGTCTCCTGCGGCAACGACGACCTCGCGCTCGGCGTGCTGTTCGAATGCCAGCGCCGGCAATTGTCCGTTCCCGAAAACATGGCGATTGTCGGCTTCAATGATCTTGAGTTCATGGCTTCCGCCGTCCCCCCCCTGACCAGCGTGCGAACCAACCGCTACGAAATGGGCCGCAGCGCCGTGACCATGGTCTTGGCGGCGATCGGAGGTAATCGCCCACCGGAGCCGGTCGTCGATCTCGGCTTCCAGCTTATCATCCGCGAAAGCTCGTCGCCGCGGCGCGCCTGAGCGCCCGATACCACCGATCAAATCATCGTAGCAAAAAATGGTAGCGCTACCTTTTGCACGAGGCTAATATTGAGTGGCCAGAGTGCGACCGGGACAAGCCCGGGTCTTGCAGAACCGGCATTTTCTGAACGTGGCGAAAGCCGCTGCCGCGCGCTAGGCTCACGTGATAAGAAATGCCATGCGGGGGAAACAACAATGAACAAGCCGCTTACCGGCGTCACCAGGCGCAAACTTCGCTCCAGCGAATGGTTCAACAACCCGCATAATCCGGGGATGACCGCGCTCTATCTCGAGCGCTACCTCAATTACGGCCTGACCCGACACGAGCTGCAATCCGGCAAGCCGATCATCGGCATCGCGCAGACCGGCAACGATCTGTCGCCGTGCAACCGCCATCACCTGGAACTGGCGCATCGGGTCCGGGAAGGCATCCGCGCCGCCGGCGGCATCGCGATGGAATTTCCGATGCATCCGATCCAGGAAACCGGCAAGCGTCCGACCGCGGCGCTGGATCGCAATCTCGCTTATCTCGGGCTGGTCGAAATCCTGTTCGGCTATCCCCTCGACGGCGTGGTCCTGACCACCGGCTGCGACAAGACCACCCCCGCCTGCCTGATGGCCGCGGCGACCGTGAACATCCCGGCGATCGTGCTGTCGGGCGGCCCGATGCTGAACGGCTGGCACAAGGGCCTGCGCACCGGTTCAGGCACCGTGGTCTGGAAGGCGCGCGAGGAGCTTGCCGCCGGCGATATCGACTACGAGGAATTCATGAATATCGTCGCCTCCTCGGCGCCGTCGGTCGGCCATTGCAACACCATGGGCACCGCCTCGACCATGAATTCGCTGGCGGAAGCGCTCGGCATGTCGCTGCCGGGCTGCGCCGCGATCCCCGCCCCGTACCGCGAGCGCGGCCAGATCGCCTACGAGACCGGCACCCGCATTGTCGGAATGGTCTGGGAGGACTTGAAACCGTCCGACATCCTGACCCGCAAGGCGTTCGAAAACTGCATCGTGGTCAATTCGGCGATCGGCGGTTCGACCAACGCGCCGATCCATATCAATGCGCTGGCCCGCCATATCGGAGTCGAGCTCTCGATCGACGACTGGCAGACATATGGTCACGACGTTCCGCTCTTGGTGAACATGCAGCCGGCCGGCTTCTATCTCGGCGAGGAATATCACCGCGCCGGCGGCGTGCCTTCGGTAGTGCGCGAATTGATGGCGCACAAGCGCATCCACGAAGACGCCCTCACCGTCAACGGCCACACCATGGGCGACAATTGCCGAGAAGCGCCGAAACCCGATGCCGACGTGATCTGGACGTACGACAAGCCGCTGGTGAAGGACGCCGGTTTCCTGGTGCTGCGCGGCAATCTGTTTGATTCCGCGATCATGAAGACCAGCGTGATCTCGAAGGAATTCCGCGACCGCTATCTGATCAACCCGAAGGACCCCAACGCCTTCGAGGGCCGCGCCATCGTATTCGAGGGCCCGGAGGATTATCATCACCGCATCGACGACGCCTCGCTCAACATCGACGAGCACTGCATCCTGTTCGTGCGCGGCACCGGTCCGATCGGCTATCCCGGCGGCGCCGAGGTCGTGAACATGCAGCCGCCCGCGGCCCTGATCAAGCGCGGTATCCTGTCCCTGCCCTGCATCGGCGATGGCCGGCAATCCGGCACCTCGGGCTCGCCGTCGATCCTCAACGCGACCCCGGAAGCCGCCGCCGATGGCGGGCTTGCGATCCTGCGGACCGGCGACATGGTACGTGTCGATCTCAACAAGGGCAGCGCGAATATCCTGATCTCCGATGAGGAACTGAAGAATCGCCGTGCCAAACTCAAGGCCGATGGCGGATTCAAATATCCCGCCAACCAGACGCCGTGGCAGGAACTCTATCGTTCCACCGTCGGTCAGCAGGCCACCGGCGCCTGCATGGAACTCGCGACACGCTATCAGGACATCGCCGGCCGCGTCGGCGTGGCGCGGGACAATCATTAGACGCCACCGTTGTCGCTGCTAACGCAGGGACCCATAACCACCAACCACCGGCCTCGAAGATGTGAGAAGGCCCCTAACCCATTTGCCCAAACGAGACGCCGCGCGTATGGGTCCCTGCGTTGGCAGAGACGGCTCGTTAAAGCGTATTACAGGACTTCTCAGGGAGAAAAACATGTCAGACCGCCTCAAGGGCAAGCGCGCTTTTGTCACTGCCGCCGCCGCAGGCATCGGCCGCGCTTCGGCAATCGCCTTTGCGCGCGAAGGTGCTTCAGTGTTCGCCACCGACATCGACGAGAAGGGCCTCGCGGCGCTGAAGAGCGCAGGCATTTCGGACGTCGCAAAGCTTGACGCGCGCGACACCGCGGCCGTCAACGAGATCGCCAACCGCGCTGGCAAAATCGACATCCTGCTCAACGCCGCCGGTTTCGTGCATCACGGCACCGCGCTGGAATGCACCGACGAGGATTGGGATTTTTCCTTCGACCTCAACGTCAAGTCGATGCACCGGACCATCCGGGCATTCCTGCCGGGCATGCTGGAACGCGGCCACGGATCGATCGTCAACATCTCCTCCGCCGCCGGCGTGTTCAAGGCCGCGCCCAACCGCTACGTCTACGGCGCGACCAAGGCCGCCGTCGCGGCATTGACCCGCGCGGTCGCGGTCGACTTCATCACCAAAGGCATACGTTGCAACTGCATCTGCCCCGGCACCATCGAGACGCCGTCGATGCTGAACCGCGCCGCCGCGGCCGGTCCGCAAGGCCGCGAGATGTTCATCAGCCGGCAGCCGATGGGACGGCTCGGCACCGCGGAAGAAATCGCCTCGCTCGCGGTCTATCTCGCCAGCGACGAAAGCGCATTCACCACCGGCGTCGCCCACATCATCGATGGCGGCTGGACGCTGTAAGAACCTCATCCTGAGCCGCGGCCTCTTGGCCGCATCTCGAAGGATGAGGAGCGTGCTCCTCTCATGGTTCGAGACGCGCGCAAGGGCCGCGCTCCCCATGAAGACCTGCAAGATGAAAGGAATCTTCCCATGAACAAGATCGATCTCAACGGCCGCACCGCGGTGGTCACCGGCGGCGCGCAGGGTTTTGGGCGCGCCATCACCGAACGTTTCGTCGCCTCCGGCGCCAAGGTCGCGATCTGGGATCATGACCTGCCGTTCGCCGAGAAGACGGCGAAGGAAATCGGCTCGGCCGTCATTGCGATCAAGGTCGACGTCTCGGATCTCGCCGCAGTCGAGAAGGCGCGCGACGCCACGCTGGCGGCACTCGGCAAGATCGACATTCTCGTCAACAATGCCGGCATTGCCGGCATCAACAAGACGGTGTGGGAAACCGACCTCGAGGAATGGCGCAAGGTGCTGCGCATCAATCTCGACGGGCCTTTCATCTGCTGCAAGGCGATCGCGCCGGTCATGATCAGCCAGGGCTACGGCCGCATCGTCAACATCGCCTCGATCGCCGGCAAGGAAGGCAACCCCAACGCCGCGCATTACTCGGCCTCCAAGGCCGGCCTGATCGCGCTGACAAAATCGCTCGGCAAGGAACTGGCGCAACATGACATCCTGGTCAACGCGGTGACCCCCGCCGCGGCGAAAACCGCGATCTTCGACCAGATGACGCAGCAGCATATCGACTTCATGCTGTCTAAAATTCCGAAAGGACGCTTTGTCCTGGTGGAAGAACTCGCGGCGATGGTGGCGTGGCTGGCCTCGGAGGATTGCGCGTTCTCCACCGGCGCGGTGTTCGATATTTCCGGCGGGCGGGCGACGTATTGACGTTCCTGATCCCAACTCTATCACCGTCATTGCGAGCGCAGCGAAGCACTCCAGCTCTACCTC
>JAYSPJ010000705.1:0-7498 GCA_043722155.1 Bradyrhizobium sp. | reverse complement strand
CCAGCCCGGCGGTCGCCGCCAGCCAACGGCGTCGGCTCAGTGGCGTCGCTATATCGTGAGTCAATTGAGTAAGCATGAGGTGTCATCTCCCTGACGCAGACGTTAAAACGCTGCGAAACGGCCCCACGGCCGCCTGCGTTAACGGAATCGCAAGAACCGTGCCACGGGAGTCCATCGTGCTAACCGAATAGCTTCGTTGAAGAATTCCGCGCCGACCGTCAAATTGCCGGGAATCCCCGCCTCTTTTTTGGCCTGAAGAACTGTATGCTTGAGCGGCAGTCTGTTTAATATATAGGCAATTACGGCTCACTGGCTAAATTTACGGCATCAAATTTTTTGCGCTGCGCCGTGGGAATAGGCCCCGATCGTGCCGAAAACCGGGCTTTCTCGCGGGTCCCTTAACCGCGTCAAGGAATAGTCCGCCGATTCACCTTGAAAGCGCCGCGTTCGTGTTCCATATGATTACTACGACCCAGGGAATCACCGGGTCACTGCGAGCCGCGTGTTCTGAGCCCGTCCAACGGTTTCTGGCTTGCCCCTTCAGCTAACCAAAACCGACGCCCCAAACACGCGGGTGTCTCTGACACCCTCGCGCGCTCCTGGCTGAAATCGCCGGGCGCCTGCCTTTTATAATGGAAAGTACCCACCTTTTGACCTCCTTTCAGGATTTCGGCCTCGCCGATCCCATCTCGCGTGCGCTCAAAGAAGAAAATTACGTCACGCCCACGCCCATCCAGGTTCAAACCATCCCTATCGCGCTCACCGGCCGTGACGTCGTCGGCATCGCCCAGACCGGCACCGGCAAGACCGCGGCCTTCGCGCTGCCGATCCTGCACCGCATTCTGGAAAACCGCATCAAGCCGCAGCCCAAGGCCTGCCGCGTGCTGGTGCTGAGCCCGACCCGTGAACTGTCCGGCCAGATCCTCGACAGCTTCAACGCCTATGGCCGCCACATGCGCCTCACCTCGACGCTGGCGATCGGCGGCGTGCCGATGGGCCGCCAGGTCCGCTCGATCATGCCGGGCGTCGAAGTCCTGGTGGCGACACCCGGCCGCCTGCTCGACCTCGTGCAGAGCAACGGCCTGAAGCTCGGACAGGTCGAGTTCCTCGTGCTCGACGAGGCCGACCGCATGCTGGACATGGGCTTCATCAACGACATCCGGAAGATCGTTGCCAAACTGCCGGTCAAGCGGCAGACGCTGTTCTTCTCGGCGACGATGCCGAAAGACATCGCCGAACTCGCCGAAGCGATGCTGCGCGATCCGGCGCGGGTCGCCGTGACGCCGGTGGCCTCGACGGTCGAGCGCATCACCCAGCGCATCTGTCAGGTCGACCACTCCAACAAGCCGACCTTTCTGGCACAGCTCCTCAAGCAGGAGACGGTCGACCGCGCGCTGGTCTTCACCCGCACCAAGCACGGTGCCGACAAGGTGGTGAAGAGTCTGGCCCGGGCCGGCATCACCGCCGACGCCATTCACGGCAACAAGTCGCAGAACCACCGCGAGCGGGTGCTGGCGGCGTTCCGCACCGGCGAGATCCGCACCCTGGTCGCCACCGACATCGCCGCCCGCGGCATCGACGTCGACGGCATTAGCCATGTGGTGAATTTCGACCTGCCCAACATTCCCGAGACCTACGTCCACCGCATCGGCCGCACCGCGCGCGCCGGCGCCGAGGGCGTCGCGATCTCGCTTATCGCGGGCGCGGAGGAAATGGGATATCTGCGCGACATCGAAAAGCTGATCCGCATCGTCTTGCCGAGAGAAGATCACCGCACCCCGGGTCATCGCGAGGCCGCGCCGGCGCCGGCGCAGCATCGCGGGGCACGGTCCGGGCCGCGCGCGCATACCGGCAGGGGCAATGAAGCCGCCCCCGGCTCGAAAGGCCCTCGCCGTAACCGTCGTCCCGGTGGTAATGGTGGCGCGCCGCCAACCAACCGCCACGAGACCAGCCGGCAGGAGCCGTCGCGTCCGTCGGTACAGGCCGGCGGCAAGACCGAAGGGATGCAAGGGGTTGCGTTCTTGCATCGCGAAAGCCGTCCGAATACCCGACCCAACCGCACCCAACGACCGCGCTGATCGTCGATTGATCTGGAGACAACCATGGCTAAAGAAGAGCTGATCCAGTTCGAAGGACTGGTCACCGAAATCCTCCCCGATGCACGCTATCGCGTGCAGCTCGATGCAGGACACGAGATCGTCGCCTACACCGCCGGCAAGATGAAGAAGAACCGGATCAAGACGCTGGCGGGCGACCGGGTGACGATCGAGATGTCGCCCTACGATCTGGAAAAAGGCCGGCTGATCTTCCGTCACAAGGACGAGCGTCCGGGTGGTGGAGCCCCCCGCGGTGCACCGCCGCGCGGTCAATTCCGCCGCCGCTAAAAACGCGCAAACCGCATGGCAAAACCATGGCGGTTAAGTGGGCAATAGCCTCCAACTGCAATTCCGGGCGCGATCAAAAAATCGTGCACGTCAGGATTGTTTTGGAGGCTATTTTGCAATAATATAACTCCATCGATTTTCGGCCGGACGACATTAGCTATCCACCGGTACAGCCGGTTTAGACGCTGACGACCCTTCCAAAAATTCGATCTCACCAGCCCACCGCAAGTGGGCTTCTACTATATCTATCTTGAGAAGGGACTACCCCCGTGAGCATGGGAACCGTGAAGTGGTTTAACGCGACCAAGGGCTTCGGCTTCATTCAACCGGATGACGGTGGCAACGACGTGTTCGTGCACATCAGCGCCGTAGAGCGCGCCGGTCTTGGAACGCTGCGTGAAGGCCAGAAGATCAGCTACGAGATCGTGGCCGATCGCCGTTCTGGCAAGTCTTCGGCAGACAATCTGCGCGCCGCTGGCTAACGGATATCTCCGGGCTCTGCCCCCGGGAAAATCCGACCTGACTAACGTGAAAGGCCGCGCCCGGTGCGCGGCCTTTTTTATTTGCGCGATACCCTCGGCTGACACCGATGGCAATCGGACGCACCTGCAGTCACAAGGTCGGACAGGCAGGGAGAGAACCGGAACTGGGCGTCGGATAGATCACGCAGGTCGACTGCCGCGGACGGGTATAGGCGACGTCGGTCAGATCTACCCCGGCCGGCGCCATGACCATGCCGACCGCCGGTACATAGCGATAGCCGACTTCGCTGAAGATCAGATAGGTGCCGCCGACCTTGAGCTCGGCCGGTATCGTTATCGTGCTTCCCGCCGCACGCGGCAAGTCACCCTTGCTCCACTGCACCTTCACCACGAGCGTCCCGGGGACGACATACAATTCGGAAATCGTCGACCGCGTCGGTGCCGACGGATAGGGCGTCATGATTCCCCTGCTGGCGGCAAAGAAACCGGTCAGATCGGTGTCGTTGACCGCCACCGACTGCGACGTCAGGTCGGACAGCGTTCGCGCCATCAGCGTCACCTTGCGATCGACCGCCACGCCGGATGAAAACTCCACCGTGCCGAAGAACATCACCAGCATGACCGGCACGATGACGGCGAATTCGGTCGCGGCGACACCGCTGCGATCCGCCAGCATCTTCGCGGCGGTGCGTCGGATGCGAAGCCAGATCGGTAACATCGACATCGTTTTCATCGCTCTATCCTGTCAGCAAGGGGCATTGGCGAGGAAAGGTTCGTTGCGAAATGCGGCGGTCGCCGACAACAGCCGCTTGCTGCCGGTCAGGTTCGAGATGTTGTAGCCGAGTCCGGTGACGAACAGCGGCCATTGATAAAACACCCGCACCACGACGATGTCCCCGCCAGCGCCGGGGCAATAGCTCGTCGGCGGCACGAAATTCTTGCCGGCGTCGATCGGTTCGGTAACCGTGACGGTGGGGAAAGTGGGGTAGCTCTTCACTTCGACAAAGATGTTGGCGCAGGTGAACAGCGCGGGGATTTTGGTGCAGAGAAAGGTCTTGAAGTCGGCCTGGCTGTAGTTGGCGGTCTGCGCCTGACCAGTCATGATCTGGCGCGCGGAGTCTTGAGTGACGGTCTCCAGCACCTGGCCTGCGAAAAATACGATCGCTGTCTCGATGATCGCAAACAGCAGTGCAAAGAACACCGGCGTGACCAGCGCGAATTCGACGGCGGCCGAACCGCGGCGGTTGCGGCGGAACCGGCGCAATGCGGCTCTGAAGGAACCTGTTGCGGCAGCGGGCGACGACATCGAGCAATCCTTAAATCGCGGCAGCGATTGCCTGCCCCCGGAGCTTTACCTGAAACTGATTGTTGAATTGTTTCGCCAAATCGAAGCAGAGTGACCCGCCTCGTTAACCCGGCCTTAACCATTTTTGGCGTGACCCGCGGGCCGCGCTTGGTGGCGGGCCGCCATGTCGGGAGGCGTCGGGGCATAGCGGGCCCTCGCCGCGCCGGCCGTCGCGGACCATCAGTTCTGCGGCTTACCCGCCGCCGCGGCGCTGCCGCTGGCCTGGTTGGAGAGCGAGCCGGCCTGATCCATCGCGGCCTTGAAGTAGTTCTCGCCGTCGCCGAGGGTGACGCGGCGCTGGCAGATCGGCATGCAGCTGTAGGATTCGCGTTCGACGCCGCGATAGACGGTGACAAGCTGGTCGGTCGGGCCCTCGACCTGGATGATGCGGTCGACCAGGATATCGCCGGCGCGGTCCATCGCAATGAAGTTGGTGGCGCCGTAGCCCTTGCCGGTGACCACGATGATGCCGCCGTTCTGCAGCGCGACGTCGGCAATCAGCGGGTTGCCGACCACGATGGTGGCGACGCGGCTTGGCAGTTTGACGAGCTTGGCCTGATCGACATTGACAAGGATGGTATCGGCCGCGGGCGCGGCCAGAGCCGCTGCCGGCCACAGCAGCATTCCGACCGCAAGCGAGCGGAATGACAAAAGCGCGCGTGAGCGCATACGCAAGCAACTGAACGACATACTCTACCCCGGGGCGTTGACAAGCCGGCAAAAGCGATACGCAGCGGAACCGGCGCCCGACAGGGCAAATCTGACCTTAATGTGTGAACGAAGTGCAAACGCCGGCTTCAATACAGGGCAGCCGAGAGCCCCGGTCTTGAGCCGAGGCTCCAATCTCCTGTCTTGACGGTTTTCTTGACGCCAACCGGCACCCGCCCCCGGATCAAGTCCGCGGGCATGCTTTGCTCGAAAGCGCACTATTGCCGGAACGGATAGACCAGTTGCCCGGCAATTTCCGTCGGAAATGTCGCCTGGTCGTCGACGCCATAATGGTCGGGCAGCTTGTTTCCCGGCATCCGGAAGGTCCCGAACAGGATATCCCAGAGCGGAAAAGTGCCGGCAAAGTTGGTGTTGCCGCCTTCTTCCAGCGCGGTGTGATGCCAGCGGTGGAACACCGGAGAGGCAAGCACGTATTTGAACGGACCGAGCGCCCAGTTCAGATTGGCGTGAACGAACGCCGAATGGAACATGTTGAAGGGCGCGACCCAGAGCATCACGTTCGGCGAAATGCCGGCGATCAGCAGGAAGACGTCGACGAGGATGGTCCCCAGGAACAGGTTGACGGGGTGGAACCGCGCCGCGGAAATCCAGTCCAGCTCCTCCGACGAATGATGGATCGCGTGGTATTTCCAGAAGCCGCCGCCGTGAAACATCCGGTGCAGCCAGTACAGCATGAGGTCCGACAGCACCAGGAACAGCACCGCCTGAAACCAGAGCGGCAGTTGGGCCAGCGGGCCGTGGCCATTGTCGTAGAACGCGATCAACTCGTCGGCGTCGTAGATATTGAAGAAGACGCCGGCGCCGAGCACCAGGAACCCGATCCGCAGCACCCGCCCGAACACAGGTACGAAGAACCAGTAGCAGATATCGGTGACGAGTTCCTTCTTGCGCCACCACGGCGTTCCGGAATTGCAGGCCCAGAAATGGGTCAGCACCGAGAACACCAGCGCCAGTCCGATCGTGACCGGCACCACCTTGGCGATCGTCTGGCCAAGCATCTCGACGACTTCTAGGGGCAAATTCGACATGGCGACCTCATCCGAGCGGCCCTTAAGGGGTACCCGTCCACGCTTAAGGAGCCATGAATCCGCAGGGCGTTCGCTGCCTTTACGCTCTCTAAACCGGGTGCGCTCCGCTCACCCATCGAATTGTACGCAAGCTCTTAATTCCACATTTACTGTGCTTAAGAACTGCCGGTTCCCTCAAGGTTTACGCGATCGAATTAACCGCGCTGAAATTTCCCGACCTTAGGGTTGCGCCCATGGTCACGGTGCTGAGAACGCCGGCGAGACCAAACGTTAGTCGACCAGCCACGTGTACACATGGAGTTACCTATGAAGAACCTGATTGCGCGTTTCGTGAAAGACGAGTCCGGCGCCACCGCCATCGAGTACGGCCTGATTGCAGCCGGCATCTCGCTCGCGATCATCGCTGTGGTGAACGGCCTCGGCACCAACCTGAACGCCAAGTTCACCTCGATCAACAGCTCGCTGAAATAAGCAGCTGCTGCGGGAAAACGTCAAAGGCCCCGGCGACTCCGGGGCCTTTGCTGTCTCTATATAGAGTGGCGTTAGCGTAAACATGCGTAAACCGGCGACCGCCTCCGTTGCGGCAACAAGCGCGGCCATGCCTGCCGACAGCCGGGACAGGCGGTCGGTGGAACTGGTCTGCCTGGCGCTGACGCTGGCGCTGTCCGCCGTCCTATTTCGGATCGCCAGTATCTGGTAACCGCTCCGGCCGTTTCCCGATTGTTCATCTCTGAGCGCTAGACTCGGGCCATGCTCCGACCTCGCGTCAGCCACACGGGCCGCTTCGTCCCATGATCCTCGACATCGTTCGCCTCTCGCTGTTTCCGGCCCTGATGGCGTTCGCGGCGGCGAGCGATCTCTTCACCATGACGATTTCGAACCGGGTCTCGCTGGCGCTGGCGGCGGGCTTTCTGGGGCTCGCGCTGCTGAGCGGCATGGCGTTCCACGACATCCTCTCGCATCTGGGCGCCGGCTTGACCGTGCTGGTCATCGCCTTTGGCTGCTTTGCCATGGGCTGGGTCGGCGGCGGCGACGCCAAGGTGGCGGCCGCGGCAGCACTCTGGTTCGGCTTCGGCCATCTGCTGAACTACCTGCTTTATGCTTCGCTGTTCGGCGGCGCCCTGACATTGCTGTTGCTGCAGTTCCGGCAATGGCCGCTGCCCTACCAGCTGGCGGGCCAGCCCTGGCTGCTCAAGCTGCACGCCAAGGAGACCGGCATACCCTACGGCATCGCGCTCGCGATCGGCGCGCTGATGATCTATCCGGAAACCGAATGGATCAAGGCGGTCGACCTCGCGCATTTCGCCGCGCGCTGAGCGCGCCTTTCGGTAAACTCCCGTTAACGCGATTTAGATACGCCTCATTAACCATGCTTTGACGAATAGCTGGTCAACTCCCATCACGGCGGCGGAAGCGTCGCGGCGTAATGTGGAAAGTGAAGCGTATGAATACCGCACGCATTGTGGTGCTGACGATCGCTGTCGGAGCCGGAGGCGTGGCCGCATATCTTGCGAGCGGATCCGACAAGGG
>JAYSPJ010000704.1:0-12793 GCA_043722155.1 Bradyrhizobium sp. | reverse complement strand
AAGATGCTGTACTTCGAGAACGCACAGCTGGAATTCTTCGGCGTTCCGATGGCGTATCTGCCGTATTTTTCGACGCCCGATCCGACGGTGAAACGCAAGACCGGATTTCTGATGCCGAGCTTCAGCTCGGTGTCGGGCTATGGGTTCGGCCTCGAGACGCCGTTCTACTGGGCCATCGCTCCCGACTATGACGCGACCTTCAACCCGCGTTTCATGACCCGGCAGGGCGTGCTGCTCCAGGGCGAATTCCGCCAGCGCCTGATCAACGGATCCTATCAGATCCGCGGCTACGGCATCGACCAGCTCGACCGCGGCGCCTACTCCGGTCAGCCCGGCGACCGTCAGTTCCGCGGCGGCGTCGAAACCAAGGGCCAGTTCGCGCTCAACGATAAATGGGTATGGGGCTGGGACGGCGTCCTGCTGTCCGACTACTACTTCATGTCCGACTACCGGCTGGCCCAGTACCGGGATCCGCTGGGCTCGTTCCTGAGCCTGCCGACCGAAGCCGTTTCGCAGCTTTACCTGACCGGCGTCGGCAACCGCAGCTTCTTCGACTTGCGCACGATCTACTACCTCAGCTTCTCGGGCAACCAGGACAAGGTTCCCGTCATTCACCCCGTCATCGATTATTCGAACGTGATCAACAGCCCGATCTTCGGCGGCGAGTTCAGCTACAAGACGAACCTGACCAGCCTGACGCGGGACACCGCGGCGTTCGACCCGATTACGACGGTGGCAAACACCCAGGGGCTGTGCCTCACGGCCTCTGCCGACCCGCTGGCGCGTCTGCCGGGCCAATGCCTGCTCCGCGGCGTACCCGGCACCTACACGCGGGTTACCGCCGAGGCGCAATGGCGGCGGTCGTTCACCGATACGGCCGGCCAGATCTGGACGCCGTTTGCCATCGTCCGCGCCGATGCGATCAACGCCTCGATTTCGAACCAGCCGGGCGTTTCGAATTTCCTCCCCGTCGGCGACACCCAGGCGCTGCGCATGATGCCAACCGTCGGCCTCGAATATCGCTATCCCTTCATCAACGTCCAGCCCTGGGGCTCCACCACGATCGAGCCGATCGCGCAGATCATCGTTCGTCCCAATGAAACCTATGCCGGCAGGCTGCCCAACGAAGACGCCCAGAGCATGGTGTTCGACGCCAGCAACCTGTTCGCTGTCGACAAGTTCTCCGGCTACGACCGCGTCGAAGGCGGCGGCCGCGCCAATGTCGGCGTCCAGGCGACCACGCAATTCGACCGTGGTGGCTCCATCAATGTGCTGTTCGGGCAATCCTACCAGCTGTTCGGCCTGAACTCGTACGCGGTGACGGACGTGACCAATACCGGCGTTGCTTCCGGCCTGCAGAATGCCCGATCCGACTATGTCGCCCGCGTCAATTATTCCCCCAACAGAACCTACACGGTCAGCGTGCGCTCGCGCGTGGACGAGGCAACGCTCAATATCAATCGTTTCGAGGCTGAAGGCCGCGCCAGCTTCGACCGCTGGTCGGTCAGCCTGATGTACGGCAATTACGCCGCGCAACCGGAACTCGGCTATCTGAAGCGTCGCGAAGGATTGCTCGGCACCGGATCGATCAAGCTCGCCGCGAACTGGGTGGTGACGGGAGCCGCCCGGTGGGATCTCGAAGCCAACAAACTCAATCAGTACGTCGTCGGCGCGGGCTACGTGGACGACTGCTTCGTGCTGGCTGCGAACTACGTGACGTCCTACACCTATTCGGCGGGCACCTTGCCGCCGGTACTCAGTCACGCGTTAATGTTTCAGATCGGCCTGCGGACGCTTGCGACTAGCACCGCATCGGGTACCCCGACCACCGGCATACAGTAGAACCGGCTTTGGTGTTGCAGACCATTGCCGTGTCGCGCGGATCCAGTTCGAACCGGGTTGATACAGCGAAGATGACCATGACGAGCCCCACGCCCTTTCATTTCCTTCGGTCGCTCGTGCTGGGTTGCGCCGCGGCGCTGGTTTTGATGGCCGGCGGGTCGCCGTTGCGTGCGCAGACCGTGGCCGTCATGGTCAATGGCGAACCCATCACCAATTACGACATCGAACAGCGCAGCAAGCTGAATTTCCTGACCACGCGCAAGCCGCCGGTCCGCCAGGACGTGATCAATGAACTGATCGATGAAAAGGTGAAGGTCAAGGAAGGCAAGAAATTCGGCGTCGAGCCGACCATTTCCGATGTCGATCAATCCTATGCTTCGATGAGCTCGCGGATGCGAATCTCCGCCGATCAGCTCACCAAATCTCTCGAAAGCCAGGGCATTCGCCCTGACACGCTGAAGGCGCGTTTGAAGGCCGAGATCGTCTGGACCAGCCTGGTCCGCGGTCGCTTCAAGGGGAGCCTCCAGGTCGGCGAGAAAGACGTTGCCGCCGCCGCTCAGGCCGGCGGCAACGAGAAACTCGAGACTGAAGCCTTTGAATATCAGCTGCGGCCGGTCGTATTGATCGTCCCGAAAGGTTCGGCCCCCGCCCTGATCGAGGCACGACGCAAGGAGGCCGAAGCGCTGCGCAGCCGCGTGCAGACCTGCGAGGAGGCAGCGGCCCTGTTCAAGTCCATGCAAAATGCCGCGATACGCGACATCGTGACCAAGACTTCGGCCGACATCCCGGCGGTGCTTCGCGAAGTACTCGACAAGACCCCGATCGGTCAGTTGACCGCGCCTGAGCAGACCAAACAGGGCGTCGAGATGGTTGCGCTGTGCGGGCGCAAGCCGACCACCGTCGACACGCCGAAGAAGAGGGAAATCCGCGACAAGATGTTTGTCGAGAAGTACGAGGCGAAGTCGAAATCGTACCTGCAGGAAGTCCGCAAGGCCGCGATGATCGAATATCGTTGATGCATGGCAAAGCCCCTCGCGCTGACCTCAGGCGAACCTGCGGGCATCGGGCCCGATATAACGATCAAGGCGTGGCTGCGCCGCGATGAACTGAAGCTCCCGGCATTCTATCTGGTTGGCGATCGCGACTCCGTCAGCAAGAGAGCGGAAATTCTCGGACTGAAGGTAAAACTCGCCGATGTTCGGCCTGAGGATGCGGTCGCGGCATTCGCCGACGCCTTGCCGGTGGTGGCCACCGGCCATGCCGCGACGGCGCGGCCGGGCCAGCCCGATGACCGCAGCGCGGAAGCGGCGCTGGCCTCGATTCGCCAGGCCGTCGCCGACGTCGTCAGCGGGCGGGCGAGCGCCGTCGTCACCAATCCGATTGCCAAGAGCGTGCTCTACCGCGCCGGCTTCCGGCATCCCGGCCATACTGAATTTCTCGCCGAGCTCGCGGCAAGCGGCGGCCGCACGCCGCAGCCGGTGATGATGCTGTGGTCACCGGCCCTCGCCGTCGTGCCCGTGACGATCCATCTTTCACTGCGCGACGCGATCGCGCAGCTGTCGAGCGACCTCATCGTCACGACGGCCCGCATCGTGGTCGCGGATTTGAAAGCACGCTTCGGTCTCGCCCATCCGCGTCTCGCGGTGTCCGGCCTCAATCCCCATGCCGGCGAAGACGGCTCGCTCGGCGTCGAGGAACAGACCATCGTGGCGCCGGCCATCGATACCCTGCGCGCCGAAGGCATTGAGGTCAGGGGACCGTTGCCGGCAGACACCATGTTCCACGACGCCGCGCGCAAAACCTATGACTGCGCGATCTGCATGTATCACGATCAGGCGCTGATCCCGATCAAGACGCTGGCCTTCGAGGATGCCGTCAACGTCACGCTGGGATTGCCGTTCATTCGCACCTCGCCGGATCACGGCACCGCCTTCGACATTGCCGGCAGCGGCCGCGCCAATCCGTCGAGCCTGATCGCGGCGCTGCGACTGGCCGCCCGCATGGCGGCGGCGCGACCGGCATGAGCGCGATCGACGACCTGCCGCCGCTCCGCGACGTCATTCGCCAGCACGCCCTCTCGGCCCGCAAATCGCTCGGACAGAATTTCCTGCTCGACCTCAACCTCACGGCCCGGATCGCGCGCGCGGCGGGTCCGCTGGAGGACGCCACGGTCATCGAGATCGGCCCCGGCCCCGGCGGACTGACGCGCGCGCTGCTGGCACTGGGCGCACGGCGCGTCATTGCGGTGGAGCGCGACGAGCGCGCGCTGGCGCCGCTCGAAGAGATTGCCAAGCGCTATCCGGGACGGCTGGAGATCATCTGCGCCGACGCGCAAACGTTCGATCCGCGGCCGTTGCTCGGCGGTGCGCCAGCGAAAATCGTCGCCAACCTGCCCTACAATATCGCGACCGCGCTCCTGATCGACTGGCTGTCGATCGAGCCGTGGCCGCCCTGGTACGACATGATGGTGCTGATGTTTCAGCGAGAAGTGGCCGAGCGCATCGTCGCGCACGAGAATGACGAGGCCTATGGACGGCTCGCGGTGCTCGCGAACTGGCGCGCCGAGACCAAGATCCTGTTCGACATTTCACCGGCGGCGTTCGTGCCGCAACCCAAGGTTACCTCGTCGGTGGTGCGGCTGGTGCCGCGCAAGGCGCCGGAAGCGTGCGACCGCCGGGCACTCGAACAGGTGGCGGCGGCGGCGTTCGGTCAGCGGCGAAAGATGCTGCGGCAAAGCCTCAAATCCCTCGGCGTCGATCCGGCCCGGCTGGCCGCCGCAGCTGAGGTCGAACTCACCCGGCGCGCCGAAACCGTCCCGGTCGGCGGCTTTGTTGCCATGGCCCGCGAATTGATAAATATACGCCCGTCAAAACCGTCCTGAAGGAGAGAAACATCATGGCGCTGATGCGTCGCCAGTCATTGGTCAAATTCGATGCGCCGCTGTGCGAAACCATCGTCGATACGCCGAAGCCGCAAGGCAAGGAGGTGCTCGTCCGCATCGAGCGTTGCGGGTTGTGCCATTCCGATCTGCATATCCAGGACGGTTACGCCGACCTCGGCGGCGGCAAGAAGCTCGATACCACGCGCGGCATGACGCTGCCGTTCACGCTGGGCCACGAGATCGCGGGCGTGGTCGAGGAAACAGGTCCCGACGTATCGAAGGACCTGATCGGAAAAAAGATAGCGGTGTTCCCGTGGATCGGCTGCGGCCAGTGCCGCGACTGCCTCAATGGCGATGAAAATCTCTGCGCCAAGCAGCGCTTCCTCGGCGTTTCCATCGACGGCGGCTTCGCCAGCCACGTGCTGGTGCCCGACGCCAAATATCTGCTGGATTACGATCCGCTGCCGGTCAATCAGGCGGCGACCCTGATGTGCTCTGGCGTCACCGCCTATGGCGCGCTGAAGCGGCTGGTCGACCGGCCGCGGCAGCGCAATCTGCTGCTGATCGGCCTCGGCGGCGTCGGCATGATGGGACTGTCGTTCGCGCAGGCGATGTTCAAGCAGCCGATTTCGGTGGCGGATCTCAGCCCCGCCGCGCGCGAGGCCGCGCTGAGGAACGGCGCGGCGGTCGCCTATGACCCTTCCGAAGCCGACATCGCCAAACGCATCGTCAAGGAAACCGAAGGCGGTTTTGATGCGGTGGTGGATTTCGCAGGTAACGAGAAATCGATGGCCTTTGCGGTTGCCGCGGTCGCACGCGGCGGCAAGATCGTGGTCTCCGGACTGATGGGCGGCAATTTCAGCCTGCCGATGGTGCAATGGATCTACAAGCGCATGACGATCGAGGGCTTCATGGTCGGGACGTTGGCCGAAGGCCAGGAACTGATGGCGCTGGCCCGTGCCGGCAAGATCAAGCCGACGCCGATGAAGGAAGAGCCGATGGGCGACGTCCAGAAATGGATCGACGAATTGCGGGCCGGCAAAGTCGTCGGGCGCATCGTGCTGAAGAATTGATATGGCCCTGCCGGGCGGCGCTTTTCGCGGTGCCCGGCGGGTGCTAGGCTGCTTCCCCTATATTCGGAGGATGCATTGGGGATGCGCCGGCCGGTCAATTGCAGACCTTTAAGACTTGCGGCCCTGAGCGCGTTGCTGTTGGCGGTCTTTGCTGGTCCCGCCGCAGCCGAGAAACGCATCGCGCTGGTGGTCGGAAATTCCACCTACCAAAACATCACACGCCTCGACAATCCCAAAAACGATGCAATGCTGATGGCCGATACGCTTTCGAGCCTTGGCTTCGCGCTGATCGGTGGCCGCGCCCAGCTCAACCTCGACAAGCCGGCTCTCGATACCGCCGTGCAAAACTTTGGCCGCCAGATCCAGGGCGCCGACGTTGCCTTGTTCTACTATGCCGGCCACGGCGTTCAGGTCAGCGGTTCGAACTATCTGGTGCCGGTCGGCGCCAATCCGACCCGGGAGGCGGACGTCGACTTCCAGATGGTGGACGTCAATCTCGTGCTGCGTCAGATGCAGGGTTCGGGCACGCGACTCAACATGGTGATTCTCGATGCCTGCCGCAACAATCCTTTTGGCGTCCGCGGACTACGCGCGTCCGATGGCGGGCTGGCCCAAATGCGGGCGCCGGAGGGCACCCTGATCTCCTACGCGACGCAGCCCGGCAGCGTGGCCCAGGACGGCGGCGACGGCCACAGCCCCTACACCAAGGCGTTGGCGGCGACCATTCGACTTCCCGGACTCGACATCTTCCAGACCTTCAACCAGGTCGGCCTTACCGTGAAGCGGCAGACCGGCGGATCGCAACAGCCCTGGGTGTCGTCGTCTCCGATCGACGGCAACTTTTATTTCGTTGCGCAGGTAGCGGCGGCCTCGCCGCAGGTGGCCGTAGCGCCACCCGCGCTGACCGATACGCTGCGTCCGGATCCCGACCGGGTCCCGATCAGGGATGCCGTGCTGCTGCGGGAATTGAGCGATCGGCTCTATGAGCGCAATTTCGATCCGGAGCCGCTCGACAGCAAGAACGGGATGAAGCTGGCGATAGCCAAGTTTCAGGAAAAAAGCAGCATGACGCCAACCGGCGAAGCCACCGAGGGCGTGCTGACGCGGTTGCGGAAAATGGAAGACCTGAAGCCATGGGGATCGATCGTCTATGGGCCTGACAGCGACAAATGGGGCATCTCCTGGAATCACGCATCGCGACGGGCTGCCGTCGACGACGCGCGCTCCAACTGCGGCACGGGCAAATGTCCGATTGAATTGAGCTTCTACGGAACGAGGTGCGGAGCCTTCGCCATATCGGGAAAATCATGGTCGCTGGTGGCGCGTGATACCGTCCAAAGGGCCAAGGATGCCGCGCTTGACGAGTGCGGCAAGACTGGCAAGTCTTGCCGGATTATCGGCGCGGCGTGTGCCGACGGCTCCGGCCGCTGAATATTTTCTGACTATTGGATTTAATGCTCATGCTAAACGCCATCGGAATTGCCCTGCTCTGCGCCCTCGCCGTCGCGATCGGTCCTGACACGGCGCTTGCGCAATCCGGCAGTGCCGGCGGCAGCATCGGCAACGACGAGAAATCCGTGTCCGGTTCGCGGCAGGCGCCGCGCTCGGTTGAGACGGAGAAGCCGGCACGACGAAGCAAGCCCGAATCCGACGAACCGCGCCGCGCGTCGCGAAAAAGTGGCGGCGGTGGTGGCGGTGGCGGCAATTTCGACGGAGCGTGGGTAGCCCATTCCGTGGGTACGACTTGCGGCGCCAGTACCGAGAGATTTGTCGTCACCGGCGGCAGGATCGCGGGAGAACTCAGTTCCGGTCAAGTCCGTCCAAATGGCTCGACGACATCAGGCGGGTCCGCCTCCGGTTTGAGTTGGAACAGTTCCGGCCGTTTCTCGGGCCGCACCGGCTCGGGGACATTCGTGCGATCGGACGGTTGTACCGGACGATGGACAGCCTCGAAACAGTAGCCGACTTATCCCTTGGCCCGCGCCCCGCGGGCGCAAATCCGAGCCTAAATTAAGCCCTATCACCTCCGGAATTGCGGCTCATTGCCACCCAAATCTTTACCGAGGTTGGGAGCGTGAACTGTCGCGTATCATCGCCGGAGATGAAGATGACCCAACGAACCGCGAAGCTGGTGTCCGCCCTTTTCGCCAGTCTGCTCGCAGGTGCCCCCTTCGTCACCGCATCGCACGGCGCGCCGGCCGAAGCCGACAAATGCCTCTCCGGCCCGAAAGGCGCGCCGCCGGCGGGCGGTCACTGGTATTATCGCATCGACCGCGCCACCAAACGTTCGTGCTGGTACATCGGCGACGCCAGGGAAAAGCTTTCACGGGCCGCGCCGGCAACTTCGCCGCCGCCGGCCAGTTCTGCCCCCTCGCCGAACAGCGCCAGCACGCCACTTTCGGTCGCCAACGCGCGCGCCGAATTGCCGTTGCCGCAGACCCGCGTCGGGCCGGAAATCGCTGCCACGGGACGCAGCGCGGCGGAAGCTGCGAATCCGGCGAGTAGCCGGGGCGCCAATGCCGAGGATGGCAATGCCCAACGGTCGGTGGTCGCCTCGCGCTGGTTCGAGCCGACGAGCATGGCTTCGTCGGCGCCGTCTCAACCGCGGGCGGGCAATTCCGCCGACCAGCCATCGGCGGTTTCGGAGGCCGCTCCACCAACGCCCGCAGCCACATTCCGGCTCGCCGCAGCCGACGCTTCTGTCGCCCGCTCACCCGGCTCGGTCGTGCAGCTGCTGATCGCCATTGTTGCCGCGCTGGCGCTGGCGGGTCTGCTGGCAAGGGTGATTTTCAGGCTCAGCGGCGCGCGCGGAAGCGGCCGGCGCAACATCCAGGTCGATCGCCGCGTCAATTGGGATTTGGCCGGAATCAGCGGCCCGCCGCTGTCGGCCGACGCCGGAGGCGGAGCGTCGCGGCGGGACTTCGTTCCCCTGCCGGAGGGTAGTCTTCCCCGCGATCCGGGCCCGGCGAGCGATCCGAACGAACGGATCGCGCAAATGCTGACGCGGCTGGCGCGAAGCGCCGCGACCTGAGTCCGACTATTTCTCGAGCTGATGCTGCAACTCTCGCACGTATCCGGATAGCCACATCTGTCGTTCGCGTCGGAGCCGCTCGACCTGCAAAATCAGTTGGATTTTCTCGTAAGCTTCATCGAGGTCACTGTTCACGACGACGTAGTCGTACTCGGCCCAGTGGCTCATCTCGTGACCGGCACGGCTCATGCGGCCCCGAATCACTTCGTCTGAATCCTGCGCCCGGCTGTGAAGACGAGTTTCCAATGCCTCGGCAGAGGGCGGCAGCAGAAAAACACTCACCACATCCGCTCTGGCTCGTTCTCGCAACTGCTGCGTACCCTGCCAGTCAATATCGAACAATACATCGTGCCCAGCAGCGAGGGCATCCTCGACTGGTTTCCTTGGGGTACCATAAAGATTGTCAAAAACCGTGGCCCATTCGAGTAGTTCGCCATTCTTAGCCATCGTTTCGAAACGCGCCTTATCGATGAAACGATAGTCGCGGCCGTCGACCTCTCCCGGTCGCTTTGGCCGCGTAGTTACTGAAACGGACATTTGCATGTCGGGCATTCGTTTCATCAGCAGGCGGGACATAGTAGTCTTGCCGGCGCCCGACGGCGACGACAGCACGAACATCAGCCCGCGCCGCTCCACCCCGTCGAAACTCTGGCCGCCAACGGTCATGATCACTCCAGGTTCTGAACCTGTTCGCGGAATTGCTCGACCACGTTCTTCATCTCGAGGCCGGTATTGGTCAGTTCGATATCGTTCGA
The DNA here is from genome assembly GCA_043722155.1 of Bradyrhizobium sp. Classification (GTDB taxonomy): domain Bacteria; phylum Pseudomonadota; class Alphaproteobacteria; order Rhizobiales; family Xanthobacteraceae; genus Bradyrhizobium. The sequence goes on along the minus strand of JAYSPJ010000704.1, from coordinate 3,211 downwards.
CTTGGAGCAGCAGGTGTTGACCTCGCGGTTGAATTCCTGCGCCAGAAAGTCGAGCCGCCGTCCGACCGGTCCGCCCTTGCCGATCATCTCGCGGGCCTGCGAGATATGCGAGGCGATGCGGTCGAGCTCTTCGCGGATATCGGCCTTGGCCGCGATCATGATCGCTTCCTGATTGAGCCGATCGGGATCGAAGCGGTCGGAGGTATCGAGCAACGCGGCGATCTGCTCGGCGAGCCGGGCCCTGATCGCCTCGGGCTTGCGGCCGGGCGCGGCCTCGGCCTTGTGGGCCAGCTGCTCGATCTCGTCCATTCGCTGCGACAGGATATGTCCTAGCGTGACGCCCTCACGGCGCCGCATCTCGACGAGGTCGGTCAGCGCCTGCTCGAATGCGACGGCGGCGGCGGCCCTTGCCGCCTTGTCCTCTGCCTCGTTGCTTTCCGGCTCGACCACCTCGATGACACCCTTGATCGACAACAGCCCGTCGATGCTCGGCGCCACCGCATCGATCTTGCCGGCGAGCACGCCGGCTACCTTCACGATCGACGCCAGCACCTCCTCATTGATGCGGATGGTCGAGAGCGCGTTGGCGCGCTTCACGTTCAAATTGGCGTAGACGGTGCCGCGCGACAGCAGTTCGCCGGCGCGCTTCTTGGCCAGCGCCTCGAGTTCGTCCCAGCCGGGCGGCAGCCGCATGCGCAGGTCAAAGCCTTTGGCGTTGACCGACTTCAATTCCCATTCGAACGCGTAGGGGCCGCTGGCGCCGTGGCTGCGGGCAAAGCCGGTCATGCTCGACAACGCCATCGCTTGAATTTCTCCGGGAGTGCGGGTGTGAGATTCGCAGCAGGAGCTGCTACATTAAAGCGTTTTCGTCCAAAGTGGAATTCGGTACCGGCACAGGCCGGCGCTAGCGCTGCACCACCGGAGTCGTCGTCGGTTGCACCGCGCCCTGCCGGGCCGGAGCTGCGGGAGCGGCAGGCGTGGCCGGAGGAACCGCTCGCGCGGGCCGCTTCGGCGCGGCCGGCCTGGTCGTCGTCGCGGTTGGATTGGTATCGGCCGGCGCTCCGGCAGCGGCGGGCTGGGCTTCTTCGGCCGGCGGTTCGACGGTGTCGTTCTGGATCTGCTTTTCGATCGCGCGCAGCTTGGCCACGTTCTTCTGATGCTGGTCGTAGGTTTCGGTAAAGGTGTGGCCGCCGGTGCCGTCAGCGACGAAGAACAGATCACGCGTGCGCGCCGGATTGGCCGCGGCCTCCAGCGAAGCGCGCCCGGGATTGGCGATCGGTCCGGGCGGAAGGCCATCGACGACGTAGGTATTGTAGGGCGACGGCTGCTGGATTTCAGAGCGCTTGATCGGCCGGCCCAGCGTTCCCTTGCCGCCGACCAGCCCGTAGATGATGGTCGGATCCGACTGCAGCTTTATTTTTTGCCGCAACCGGTTGACGAACACCGCGGCGACACGGCTGCGTTCGTCCGCCTTGCCGGTTTCCTTCTCGATGATCGACGCCAGCGTCACCAGCTGCTCCGGCGACTTGACCGGAATCTCCGGATTGCGGCGTTCCCAGATCTCCGCCAGCACGCGTTTCTGGGTCTGCTGCATGTGCTGGATCACCTGTTCGCGCGTGGTGCCGCGCGGGAATTTATAGGTCTCCGGCAGCAAGGTGCCTTCGCGCGGTATTTCACGCACAGTGCCGGCAAAGATATCGTTATCGGTCAGGCGGGTGAGGATCTGTTCCGAGGTCAGCCCTTCGGGAATCGTCACGGCGTGCTGGACCACCTTGCCTTCGACGATGGTGCCGATGACGTCGCGCAGGCTGGCGTGCTTCTGGAACGAATATTCGCCGGGCTTCAGTTCCGAGCTCGCCTTCAGCGCGAACACGCTGCCGATGAAAGCCCAGGGATTGACGTCGATCACGCCTTCGCGCTGCAGCACATCGGCGATATCCCGCTTTCCGGCCCGTGCCGGAATGTTGACGATCTTGTCTTCCTTCAGCGGCCCCGCCGCCTCGATCAACTGCTTGCCGTAGACGTAGGCGGCGCCGCCGCCGATCATCACCACCAGCACGAGGGTGATGATGGCGTTGCCGACGATGACGAACGGATTGCGGGCGCGCTCGGACCGCTTCGGCGGCGGCGGAACCTGCTCGGGCTCCAGCGCGGCGCGCGGGCTACGTGGCGAAATGGGCGGCCTCTCACTCATCGATGCAACCTGAATCCTGTCGGTTTGATCGTGGCCTGGCAAATCCCCGCCCTGCCAATAGCATACGATAGTTTAGAGCGCGACCGGAGGCAAAATCGGCCTCCACTTTTTCTGATCGCGCTGTGGAGTTATCGCCGAATGCGGCAAAACGGTGGAGTCGTTCTAATCGCTGGCTAATTGGTCACACGCTGCACGATCACGGATGCGTTGGTGCCCCCGAAACCGAACGAATTCGACAGCGCGACATTGATCTCTCGCTTGCGCGCGACTTGCGGCACGAGGTCGATCGCCGTTTCCACCGACGGATTGTCCAGATTGATGGTCGGCGGGGCGATGTTATCGCGAATCGCCAGGATGCTGAAAATTGTCTCGATCGCGCCGGCGGCGCCGAGCAGATGTCCGGTCGACGATTTGGTCGATGACATCGACACCGTGGAAGCGGCGTTGCCCAACAGCCGTTCCACCGCGCCGAGTTCGATTTCGTCGCCGACCTGCGTCGAGGTGCCGTGCGCATTGATGTAGTCGATGTCGGAAGAGGTGATTCCGGCGCGCTTCATCGCCGCACTCATGCTGCGGAAGGCGCCGTCGCCGTCAGGCGACGGCGATGTGATATGATAGGCGTCACCGGACAACCCGTAACCGATCACCTCGGCATAGATCCTGGCGCCGCGGTTTTTCGCGTGCTGATATTCCTCAAGCACCACGATGCCGGCGCCTTCACCCATCACGAAGCCGTCGCGGTCCTTGTCGTAGGGACGCGATGCTTTTTCCGGGGTATCGTTGAAGCCGGTCGACAGCGCGCGCGACGCGCAAAATCCCGCCATCGACAGCCGGCAGATCGGCGATTCTGTACCGCCCGCCACCATCACGTCGGCGTCGCCGAGCACGATCAGCCGACTGGCGTCGCCGATCGCATGCGCCCCGGTCGAACACGCGGTGACCACCGAATGGTTGGGGCCCTTGAGGCCGTGCTCGATCGACACATAGCCTGATGCCAGATTGATCAGGCGGCCGGGA
>JAYSPJ010000703.1:0-3010 GCA_043722155.1 Bradyrhizobium sp. | reverse complement strand
CGAGCAGATCGGCAATCCGCTCGACATCTATCAGAAGCCCGCGACCACCTTCGTCGCTTCCTTCATCGGCGCGCCGCCGATGAATCTGATGCCGCTGCGGGCAGACGAAATCAGATCGCAATTCGCCGGCGACAGCCGCGCCGCCAGCGAAGCCGGCATCCTCGGAATCCGCCCCGAGGATTTTGTGATTTCGAGAGAAACCATCGCCGGCGGCATTGCGCTCGACCTCACCGTGGAGGCGATCGAGCGGGTCGGGGCCGAGACCTTCATTTACGGCACCCGTCAGCATGAGGTGCAAGGCGTCGCCGCCAATCCCGGAGAATTGCCGCCGGGCGAGGTGATCGTGCGGATCCCCGGCGCGGTCGCACCCGCCATCGGTGAGCGAATCAAGGCGGTGGCACCGCGAGAGAACCTGCATTTGTTCAGCGCCGACGGCCGCCAGCGCATCGATCTGTAATCGTCGTTCCGGGGCGCGGGCGCGAGGCGACCGAATCTCAGATGTGCACTTGCACATCGGGGAACCTCGAGATTCCGGGTTCATCGCTGCGCGATGCCCCGGAATGACTCGCGCAGCCATTTTGTCGCGTTTCCCCAAGAGCTTGAACACCCCGCAAATCATGCCCATATTGGCTGTTGACCGGAGGGTGAATCCGCCACCCGGTCGCCATGGGGCGCCGCAAGGGCCCTGAAATGCCAAAGTCGCTTCGAGAGGGCTTTGTAAACTATGTCTCGTGTTCCCTCGTTATCCAGTCCGTTCCTGCTTGGCTTCGACGAAATCGAGCGTGCGCTCGATCGCGTCGTCAAGGGTGCCGACGGTTATCCTCCCTACAACATCGAGCGCTGCGACCGCAGCAATGGTGCGCCCGAACGCTTGCGTATCACGCTCGCGGTCGCTGGTTTTACCCGTGATCAACTCGATGTAACCATTGAGGAAAACCAGCTCGTTATCCGCGGTCGCCAGCAGGACGACAAGGCCCGGCAATACATCCATCGCGGCATCGCCGCGCGCCACTTCCAGCGCACCTTCGTGCTGGCGGAGGGGATGCAGGTGCTGGGCGCGGACTTGAAAAACGGGCTGTTGTCGATCGACCTCGCCCGGCCTGAGCCGGAAAAGGTCGTTAAGACAATTGCTATCAATGAACACGAATAATGGAACGAGTAGCGGACTCGACCGCTTAGTCTGACAGAGGAGTCGAGACCATGACTGATGCTGGTGTTGTGTTCGAACCCGAAAGCGTTTCCACCGAGGCGCTGGCTGCCTTGGGCGAGGGCCATATCGCCTATGTGAAGCAGATCCGTTCCGAGGACGTGCCGGGGCTGTTTCCGCAGGCGCCGAAGATCGCGCCGGGCCTGAAACTGTTTGCGCTGCATGCCGCCGACGGCACGCCGATCATGCTGACCGACAGCCGGGAAGCAGCGATCGCGAACGCATGGAGCAACGAATTGCAGGCCGTCAGCGTTCACTGACGGAGCGCGCGCTCCTGACCTGAACGCGCGCCGAAGCGCCCGATGAGCCACATCGGAATTAACGATACGCGGGCATTGCCTCGATCATGTCGGGCCGATGTTCGCGTATTTTGTTTTGGGATTACGCCGCGCTCGCGGCGGCACGGCCGGCGCCGAACAATTTGGCTGCGCATGGCGCGGCACGGCTACACGGCAGCTACCATTCTAGGCAACAGCGGAGAAATCCGCTGTCACCGCTGTCGACGGCTGCTCGTGGTGACCCGGCTCCTTGCCTTCAAATTTCCATGCGACGGCCAGGGCGTCCGCTGCCACGGCCGGACGGGCAAACACGTAGCCCTGCACCAGATCGCAGCCGAAGCTCCGCAGGATCTCGACCTCCTCGGGCTTCTCCGCGCCCTCGGCCACGATCGTCATGCCGAGACCGCGGCCGAGCGCGATGATGCCTTCGAGCAGTTTGCGGGCGCGGGCCGTCTCGGTGATGCCATCGACGAAAAGCCGATCGATCTTGAGGAAGTCGAACGGCATCTGAGTCAGATAGCCGAGCGAGGAATAATCGGTGCCGAAGTCGTCGAGCGCCAGCGTCACGCCAATATCCTTCAGTGCCACCAGCACGCCCCGGAAGCGTGCTTCGGTGTGATCCGCCAGCAGGCTCTCGGTGAGTTCGAGGCACAGCAGATGCGGCGGCAACCCGGTTTCCCGCAGAATCCGCGCGACGTCGCTGGCGATGTCGGTATTCCAGATCTGGGCGGCTGAAACATTGACCGCGACCTTTCGCGCTGGCTCGCCGGCGTCGAGCCATGCCTTCGCCTGCCGCGCGGCCCGGCGCATGATCCAGATGCCGAGATCGCAGATCAGTTGCGAGCTCTCGGCGATCGGGATGAATTCGGACGGCGGAACATTGCCGAAGGTCGGATGGGTCCAGCGCATCAGGGCCTCGAAGCCGGTCACCCGGCCGCTCGCAAGGTCGACCTGGGGCTGATAGTGCACGGCGAGGCCGAAATCGTCGTCAACGGCATGGCGCAGGTCGCGAGCGAGTGCGATCTTGTGCTGGACGGCTTCGCTCATGCCCGCCTCGAAGAAGCTGAAGCGACCGCGGCCTTCTTCCTTGGCGCGATACAGCGCAAGATCGGCGTTGCGCTGCAGGTCGGTCAAGTTGGAGCCATCTTGCGGGATCAGCGCGACGCCGATGCTGGTTCCGATATTGGCCTCACCGCGCTCAAGCAGGATCGAGCCGGCGATCGCCGCAATCACGGCGCCGGCCAATTTCTTGACTTCGGCGATGTCGTGGTATTCCGGCACGATGATCGCAAATTCGTCGCCGCCCAGACGGCAGATAAAATGGCTGCTGGCTACGACGCGCGAAATCAGGTGCGCTACCTTGGTAAGCAACTCGTCGCCCGCCGCATGGCCGAGCGAGTCGTTGACCTCTTTGAACCGGTCGAGGTCGAGCAGCAGCAGCGCCGCCTGCGCCCCCGTCCGGCCGCAACGGGTGAGCGAGTCGTTGATCTCGCGTTGAAACAGGGCCCGGTTCGCCAGACCCGTG
>JAYSPJ010000702.1:0-10018 GCA_043722155.1 Bradyrhizobium sp. | reverse complement strand
TCGCGCAACGGCCGCCGCGGCTTTCGCATCCGCTCCAGCCAGTTGCGCTCGACGAATTGCGACGCCGCCGCATAACCACCGTCGAGATAGATCGCGCCGATCACCGCTTCGCAGATGTCGCCGAGCACAGATTTCCGCAGGCGCGCGCCGGCACCGGCGCCGACCGCGCCAAGCTTGATGTCCTCGAGCAGCCCGAGTGATTTGGCGACGTCGGCGCAGCTCTCCTTGCGGACGAGATCGGCAAGGCGTTTGGACAATTCGCCCTCGTCGGCCTTCGGATAGGCGCGATACAGCATGTCGGAGATGATCAGCCCGAGCACGTGGTCGCCGAGGAATTCGAGACGCTGGTAGCTGTCGCCGCGCTTGCGCGAGGATTTCAGCGCGGAGACGTGGGTGAACGCGGTCGCCAGCAAATCGGCGTCGGCAAATTTATGCCCGATCCGCGCCTCGATCGCCGCGGCCGCGGCCTTGGCGCTGAGCTTGCTGCGCTTTTTCTTCACCGCCGCGACTTCGCCCCCGGCGTCTGGCTGAGGACGTGCTTCGCCGGTCGCGGATGAGGTCTGCAGATCAGGTGATTCGTCGTTCATCGCACGATTGAGAATATGCGATTCCAGCGCACCGCGGTCGGCCAGCGCCAGAACATCCAGGCATGTTCGCCCTCGGCAATCGAGAAGAAGATCATCTGGGCACGGCCGACGATGTTCTCGAACGGCACATAGCCCACCGCCGACAGCACCCGGCTGTCGGTCGAATTGTCCCGGTTGTCGCCCATCATGAAGAAATGGCCGGCCGGCACGGTGTAGACATTGGTGTTGTCGTAGAAACCGTTGTCGACGCAGTCGAGCGATTCGTAGATCACGCCGTTCGGCAGCGTTTCCTTCCAGCGCTTGACCCGGGCGGTAGCGTCGGAGCCGCAGGGATCCTCGCCGATGAAGTCGGAGAGACGCTCGCGCTTGACCGGGATGTCGTTGATGTGGAGCAGCCCCTCCTTCATCTGGATGCGGTCGCCGGGCAACCCGATCACGCGCTTGATGTAGTCGGTGGAATCGTCCTTCGGCAGGCGGAACACGATGATATCGCCGCGTGCCGGCTCGGAGCCGAAGATGCGCCCGGAAAACAGCGGCGGCGACAACGGGATCGAATAGTGGCTGTAACCGTAGGAATATTTCGAGACGAACAGGTAATCGCCGACCAGCAGCGTCGCCTTCATCGATCCCGAGGGGATGTTGAAGGGCTGAAACAGGAAGGTGCGGATCACGAGGGCGATCAGAAGCGCATGGATGACGACGCGGATGGTTTCACCCAAGCCGCTTTCAGTTTTTGTCCCGGATGTCACGCTCATCGCTTTCCCAATTTCCGTCGCGATTCACGCGCGGTGACAGAGCATTTTCCTCACGCGAACCGCTTTTCGCTTCGCGTCGAGAAAATGGTCTTGATTCTGATATTGAGGGCCAATTCCGGCGCTGGCCTGAACTCGCCCTGCTTCGATATCCCTGCGGCGTTTTAGACGGTTGTTCACAGCCACGCAATCAACGGTCGCATCAAAAACTGCTAATCCATTGAGATACCGGGGATTTTTAGTTTTGTTCGGGGCCGGGGAAGATGGCGGCCCCGGTCCCTCAGGGTTTGCCCGGATTGACCGCCGAAATTATGACGAAGGCCTGCGCCAAGGGCCAATCATCGGTAATCGACAGATCGATTCGCGCCTCATGGCCCTCCGGCGTCAACGCCTCGAGCCTGGCCAGCGCCCCGCCGGTCAGTTGCATGGTCGGCCGTCCCCCCGGCAGGTTCACAACCCCCATATCCCGCCACCAGACGCCACGGCGGATGCCGGTGCCCAGCGCCTTGGAGCAGGCCTCCTTGGCGGCAAACCGCTTGGCGTAGGTCGCCACCACCATCTTCTCGCTCTTGGCGCGGCGGCCGGCCCGGGCACGCTCGGCGTCGGTAAAAATGCGATCGAGGAAGCGGTCGCCGTGACGCTCGATCACCTTGGCGACGCGGCGGATATCGATCAGATCGGAGCCGATGCCGATGATCATGTCTTGCCCGTCCGGCTCCCGAGATCGCCGCTCTCGAGCGTGTTGCGCCCGCGGTCCATCGCCGCCCGCATGGTCCGGACGGTCTCGCCGAGCCCGACGAACAGCGCCTCCCCGATCATGTAGTAACCGATATTCAGTTCGACGATCTCGGGCAGGCCCGCGATCTTCTCCGCGGTCTCATAATCGAGGCCGTGGCCGGCATGGACTTCGAGGCCGGCCGAGCGCGCCAGCGCGGCCCCGGCAACGATGCGCTGCCATTCCGCTTTCGCCGTTGCCGCGTGGCCGTCGACCATGGCGTCGCACCAGGCACCGGTGTGAATCTCGATCACCGGCGCACGCAGCCTTGCCGCCATTTCGATCTGGGCGGGGTCGGCGGCGATGAACAGCGACACCCGGATGCCGGCGTCGTTCAACCGCGCCACGAAGGGCGCCAGCGCATTGTGCTGCCCGACCACGTCGAGGCCGCCCTCGGTGGTGAGTTCCTCGCGGCGCTCGGGCACCAGGCACACCGCATGCGGCCTGGTCGCCAGCGCGATTTTCAGCATGTCCACGGTCGCCGCCATTTCGAAATTCAGCGGTTTTGAAATCTCCGCCTTCAGCCGCGCCATGTCGTCGTCGCGGATGTGGCGGCGATCCTCGCGCAAATGCGCGGTGATGCCGTCGGCGCCCGCCGCGATCGCGGCCAGCGCGGCGCGCACCGGATCGGGCCGCCCGCCCGCCCTGGCGTTACGCAGCGTGGCGACATGGTCGACATTGACTCCGAGACGCAGCGGGGGAGGCTTTGGCATTGCGGACTCGCGGCAAGACTTAGTGAACGACAGCGAAAGTCTGACTTGTCATGCGCGGGCAAAAGCGCAAAGCGCGTCTTCACGCCATATGCCCCGCGCATCCATCTTCTGGAAAGAATGGATTGCCGCGTCAAGCCCGGCAATGACGAACCAGCTACCCATTGACGCGGTCGACCCGTGCGACGACGGCCTTGGCGCGCAACTGGGCGATAATAGCGCTGAGATGCTTCAGGTCATAGACCTCGAGATCGATGGTGAGCTCGGTGAAGTCGGGCGAGCGCCTGAACATGCTGATATTGTCGATATTGCCGTCGTGTTCGGCGATCACGGTGGCCACTTGGGCGAGACTTCCGGGCTCGTTGACGTTGTCGATCCGGATCCGCGCCGGAAAACGCTGCGGCGTCGATTCGTCGACATCCCAGCGCACGTCGAGCCAGCGCTCCGGCTCCTCCTCGAAATCCTTCAGCGCCGGCGACTGGATCGGATAGATCGTGATGCCCTCCCCCGGCGTCACGATCCCGACAATGCGGTCGCCCGGCACCGCGCCGCCGTTCGGCGCGAATTTGACCGGCAGATCGGAATTGATGCCGCGTACCGGGATCGCCGACGGGCTGCGTCCGGGATCCGGCGCCGATTTCAGCTTCAGCTTGACCGCGAGGCTCTTCTTGGCGGCGCCATAGCGCACCACCCGCTCCTCCTTGTAGTCGGGGTACATCGCGCGCGCGACGTCGGAGGCCTTCATCTCGCCGCGTCCAACCGACGCCATCACGTCGTCGATCGAGGCGCGGGCCAGCCGCGGCAGCGCGCCCTTCAGCTTGTCGTCGGCGTATTCGATCTTGGCGCGCGCGAACAGCCGCTCGACGATGCGGCGGCCGAGGCCGGCATATTGATCGCGCACGGCGGTGCGGGTCGCGCGCCGGATCGCCGCCCGCGCCTTGCCGGTGACCGCCAGCGATTCCCAGGCCGAGGGCGGAGCGGCCTGCGCTTCCGAGGTCAGCACCTCGACTTCGTCGCCGTTCTGCAGCTCGGACGACAAGGGCGCGAACTTGCCGTTGATCTTGCAGCCCACCGCGCTGTTGCCGACGTCGGTGTGCACCGCATAGGCGAAGTCGATCACATTGGCCTGGCGCGGCAGCGCGATCAGCTTTCCCTTCGGGGTAAAGCAGAACACCTGATCGTGAAACAGTTCGAGCTTGGTATGCTCGAGGAACTCTTCCGGGTTGGCGCTGTCGGACAAAATCCCGATGGTGTGACGCAGCCAGGCGAAGGCGTTGGATTCGCGCTTCAGGAGTTCGGTCGGTGATCCCACGCCATCCTTGTAGAAAGCATGCGCCGCGATGCCCAGTTCCGCGATCTGGTCCATCTCCTCGGTGCGGATCTGCAGCTCGACGCGCTGGTTGCCGGGACCGATCACGGTGGTGTGGATCGAACGGTAGTCGTTCTGCTTCGGCGTCGAGATGTAATCCTTGAAGCGGCCGGGCACCACCGGCCAGGTGGTGTGTACGACGCCGAGCGCGCGGTAGCAGGCCTCGACGTCGTCCATCACGACGCGGAATCCGAAGATATCGGACAATTGCTCGAAGCCGACCGACTTGCGCTCCATCTTGGTCCAGATCGAAAACGGCCGCTTGCGCCGGCCATAGACATGCGCCGCCATGCCGTTTTTCTGCAGATTCCTGGAGAGCTGGCTCTCGATTTCGCCGATCAGGTTGCGGTTGCGCTCTTCCAGCGATTCCAGCCGCTGCATCACCACCGCGTGAGCTTCCGGATCGAGCGTGCGGAACGAAAGGTCTTCGAGCTCTTCGCGCATCTCCTGCATGCCCATGCGGCCGGCGAGCGGCGCATAGATGTCGAGCGTCTCCTCGGCGATCCGGCGGCGCGACGTAGGCGGCACGAATTCCAGCGTGCGCATGTTGTGCAGGCGGTCGGCGAGCTTGATCAGGAGAACGCGGACGTCGTCGGCGATCGCCAGCAAGAGCTTGCGCAGGTTCTCGGCCTGCTTGGCCTCGCGCGACACCAGCTCCAGCCGTTTCAGCTTGGTGAGCCCCTCCACCAGGGCGCCGATCTCGTGTCCGAAGACGTGATCGATTTCGGCGCGGGTGGCCTCGGTATCCTCGATGGTATCGTGCAGCAGGGCGGCCACGATGGTGGCGTCGTCGAGCTTGAGGTCGGTGAGGATCGCCGCGACCTCGAGCGGGTGCGAAAAATAGGGGTCGCCGGAGGCGCGGGTTTGTGTGCCATGCGCCTTCATGGCGTAGACATAGGCGCGGTTCAGCAGATCCTCGTCGGTGTCCGGATTATAGGACCTGACGCGCTCGACCAGATCGTACTGCCGCATCATGCCGGAGCGCGGCGACTTGGCGGGCCTCGCCGCTGCAGGCGCCGGCACGTGCGACGACGGCGCCACGGCGACCGAATCGGTCGCAGCCTGCATCTGCCGTGAGTCGCGGCGCCAATACGCCATCGGATCAGTGCCTTCATGTGCGGGGCTCGAACGCGGCCCGCTTCACGACATAACCTAGTGTGTTATTGACCCGAGCATCACCCCGTTCGGAGAGGTAAAATGCCGGATTTCGGACATAACGGCAGCAGCATTCGGCTGCACCCGTTACCGACGCATCGTAACCACGAAAATGTCAATAAAAGCAAAGGCCCGGACAAATGTCCGGGCCTTCGGCAAATCAGGTGGGTTCGCAATAGCCCGGGCGGCCCAGGAAAGCGCCGGGTGGCTATTCGTCCTCTTCCGGCTGTTCTTCCGGCGGCGCCAGGCCCTCGAGGCCCTTCAGCAGCTCTTCCTCGGTCATCCGCTCGACGGCGACCTCGGTGTCGTCGGCATCGACGCTGGCTCCGGCCGAGCCGATCAAAGGCACGGTATCGGGCTCCGGTTCGTCGACCTCGACGAATTTCTGCAAGGAATGAACCAGTTCCTCACGCAAATCCTCGGGGGAAATCGAGGAGTCGGCGATTTCGCGCAGGGAAACGACCGGATTCTTGTCGTTATCGCGATCTACCGTAAGTTGTGATCCCGAGGAGATCATGCGGGCGCGGTGGGCAGCCAGCAGGACCAGATCGAACCGATTGTCCACCTTATCAATGCAATCTTCTACGGTGACGCGCGCCATCGACTGTCGCTCCGTTAAATGGGACGAATGTGTTGATTATGCCGCGGTAATTATAGCTCCCCGGGGCTTTCCGCAAGCCAATTTTGTGATTTGCCTTCCCGTTGGGCTCTGGTAACCCCTCCCCGGGGCCAGAATGGCCGGAGCGTCCAGACCAGGCTATTGCCGTCCAGGACAAGAAATCGCTTCATTGCCTCGTCAAGAAAGTCGTGGTCTTTTCACCCTTGCCACACCACATTTGCGGGTGTTTGTGGGGGTCAGATTTCACGGAACTTCAGGCAGTAAATCTTAAAAATGCGCGGCCGGGTTGCCGCTGCGCCAAGAACGTAACAAACGAACGTGAGAAACCTTTGATGTCACCTGCTTCCTCCAAGATCGCGCTCTTCATCGATGGCGCCAATCTCTACGCAACGGCCAAGACGCTCGGCTTCGACATCGATTACAAGCGCCTTCTCAAGGAATTCCAGAGCCGCGGCACGCTGCTGCGCGCGTTCTACTACACCGCAATCATCGAGGATCAGGAATACTCGTCGATCCGCCCCTTGATCGACTGGCTGGATTACAACGGCTACACCGTCGTCACCAAGGCGACCAAGGAATTCATCGACGCCAGCGGCCGCCGCAAGGTCAAGGGCAACATGGATATCGAGCTCGCGGTCGATGCGATGGAGCTCGCCGAGCATGTCGACCAGATCGTGCTGTTTTCCGGCGACGGCGACTTCCGCTCGCTGGTCGAGGCGGTGCAGCGCCGCGGCGTCCGCGTCACCGTGGTCTCGACGATTTCGAGCCAGCCGCCGATGATCGCCGACGAACTGCGCCGCCAGGCCGACGTCTTCACCGATCTGGTGGAACTGCAATCCAAGCTCGGCCGCGATCCGTCCGAGCGTCCGGCCCCGCGCGAGCCGCGCCATCATGCGCCGCAATTCCTGCAGCGCGCGACCACGACGGCGCCGAGGGCCGATGACGAAGATTTCGAGGATTGAGAACGATCCGGGGCGTGGCCAGAAGCTGCCCGTCCTGCTCCACAGCGAACCCGACCGCAATTGTCCGTTCTGTCCGAGGCTCGCGAGCTTCCGCGACGCCGCGCGCGGGCGCGAGCCGGATTGGTTCAATTCGCCGGTGCCGTCTTTCGGCGATCCCAATGCTGCGCTTCTGATCGTCGGCCTCGCGCCGGGCCTGCAGGGCGCCAATCGTACCGGGCGGCCCTTTACCGGCGATTTCGCCGGCGACCTGCTCTATGCCACGCTGCTGGAATATGGATTTGCCAAAGGCGTCTATCAGGCCAGGCCCGACGACGGGCTGAAACTGGTCGGTTGCCGGATCAGCAACGCGGTGCGCTGCGTGCCGCCGCAGAACAAGCCGTTGCCGCTCGAGATCAACACCTGCCGGCAATTTCTGTCGGCGACGCTCGGGACCATGCCGAAACTGCGCGCTATCGTGGCGCTCGGCCGGGTGGCGCATGAATCGGTGCTGAAAGTGCTTGGCCTGCGCGCCGCCGCAGCACCGTTTGCACACGGCGCGATCCACGCAGCCGGCACCTTGAAACTTTACGACAGCTATCATTGCTCGCGTTACAACACCAATACGCGGGTGCTGACGCCGGACATGTTTCGCAGCGTATTCGCCAAGGTCAGAGCGGATCTGGGTTAGGACCTGGCAGGGTGTTGCTTCAGCCACGCCAGCACATCGGCGGCATTTCGATCGGGCGGAAACACCGGATAGAACACGTGGGTGATACGCGCGTTATCGACCACCAGCGCCAGCCGCTTGATCAGGGTCAGTCCCGCCACTTCCATGGTGGGCAAGTTCAGCGCGCGCGTCAGCGCCAGCTTTTCGTCCGACAGCACTGCAAACGGCAGATGCAGTCTCGACGCCATCTCGGTCTGGTAGACATTGCCCTGCGTCGACAGGCCGAACACATGTTTTGCGCCGGCCGCCTTCAGCTCCGCGAACAGATCGCGAAACGAGCAGGTTTGCGGGGTGCAGCCGCGGGCGCCCGGGATCATGTCCCAGTCATCGACCAGGCTGATCTTGCCGGGCTCGCCGGTCCTGGGATAGGCGAACACCACGGTGCGCCCCGGCAGCGCCGACAGCGTCACCGCGGTATCGTCTGTAGCCATCAGGCTGAGCGGCGGGATCGTCATGCCCTCGAGATGCGCCGCCGCGCCGTCGTCCGACGGCGCGGGAATCTTGCTCCAGTCGACTTCGAGCAGGTTCTTCTGGTTCATCGCTCTTGCCTCGTCATCCGACACATTCAGGCCTCATGGTGAGGAGGCGCGCTTGCGCCGTCTCGAACCATGAAAGCCCCGATCTCGTCCTTCGAGACGCGCGAAGGCGCGCCTCTCAGGATGAGGACGGAGGATTTACCCCCGTGCCCGCAGCAGGCGGCCCTTTTCCCGGCCCCAGTCACGCTTCTTCTCGCTCTCGCGCTTGTCGTGCAGCTTCTTGCCCTTGGCCACCGCCAGCAACAGCTTGGCGCGGCCGCGTTCGTTGAAATAGAGTTTTAGCGGGATCAGCGTCATGCCGTCGCGGTCGACCGCGCCCATCAGCTTGTTGATCTGTTTGCGGTGCAGCAGCAACTTGCGCGGCCGCTTCGGCTCGTGGTTGAAGCGATTGGCCTGCAGATATTCGGGTATATTGGCGTTGATCAGCCAGATCTCGCCATCCTTGGTATCGGCATAGGATTCCGCGATGGTGGCCTTGCCGGTGCGGATCGACTTGACCTCGGTGCCGGTCAGCGCGATCCCCGTTTCCATCGTATCCTCGATGGCATAGTTGAACCGGGCCTTGCGATTTTCGGCGACGACCTTGATCGCGCGCTCGTTCTTCTCGGCCATGATGAAAAAATGCCTTGGTATCTATCTCGGGCCGGCAGCGATAACACCTGCGTCCGGCCTGCGCACGTCAAGACTTTTTGAGCAGATCTCGGATCTCGGTCAGCAGCTCTTCCTGGCGGGTTGGTTTTGGCGGCGCCGGCGCCGCTTCATCCTTGCGCTTCAGCTTGTTCATGAAACGAATGACCAGGAACAGCACGAAGGCGATAATGATGAAATTCAGCGTCAGCGTCAGGAAATTGCCCCAGGCCAGCACGGCGCCCTGCTTCTTCGCATCCGCCAGATTGCCGGCAGTGACGGCCTTCGACAGTCCCGTGAAGTAATTGGAGAAGTCGAGGCCGCCGGTGATCGCGCCGATGATGGGCATGATGACGTCGCCGACCAGCGAAGTCACGATGCCACCGAAGGCCGCGCCGATGATGACGCCGACCGCGAGGTCGACCACGTTGCCCTTCATCGCGAATTCACGAAATTCCTTGAGCATCTGCAGCCCCTTCTGTTCAACTTCACGGACCGGAAGACTCATGACGGCCAGATTCTCGACGGCCAGATTCTTGGCGGCAGACTCTTGGCGGCAGACTCTTGGCGGCAACGTCGAAAACTCAGTTGATCAGGCCGGCATGCACCATGGCCTCGCGGATGACCTTGCCGGTTGGCGGTGTCACCGTCATCAGCGGCAGGCGCACTTCCTCGTCCAGCCGCCCCAGCAGCTTGAGGCCATGCTTGGCTCCGGCGAGGCCCGGTTCCTTGAAGATGGCATCATGCAGCGGCACCAACCGGTCTTGAATCTTCAGTCCGGTGGCGTAATCGCCCTTCAGGACGGCGGACATCAGGTCGGCGCACAGCTTCGGCGCCACATTGGCGACAACCGAGATGCAACCATGTCCGCCCGCCGCCATATAGGCCAGCGCCGTCATGTCCTCGCCGGAAAGCTGGATAAAATCCGGCCCCATCGCGTGGCGCTGCTGCGACACGCGGGCAAGATTGGCGGTGGCGTCCTTGACGCCGGCGATATTCTTCAACTCGAACAACCGGGTCATGGTCTCCACGGACATATCGACGACGGAGCGCGGCGGGATGTTGTAGATGATGATCGGGATGCCGATGGCGTCGTTGACCGCCTTGAAGTGCTGATACATGCCCTCCTGGGTGGGCTTGTTGTAATACGGCGTCACGACCAGCACGGCATCGGCGCCGGCCTTCTCGGCATGGACAGCCAGATCGACGGCTTCGCGCGT
>JAYSPJ010000701.1:0-2004 GCA_043722155.1 Bradyrhizobium sp. | reverse complement strand
CGATATCGGGTTGTCGCCGTTGCTCTTCGAGCGCCTTTGCCATGCCGGCAAGGCCGAGCGCGACAAGCCTTTGTTCCGTTGGATGCGTGAGCATGAGTTCCGTCCTCTTTTCTTTTTACCCGCCAAGCCACTTCTTCGTGCCGCACCGGTTGCGGATCTATCGGTGCGCACGCAATCCGCGCCTCAGTGGTAGTAACCGGAGCCGCGGATGTTGCTGTGCCGGAGCGGTGCTTCTTCCGCGGGTGCGTCTTTCGCAAACGCATGATCGAGCCCATGCTTGAGGATCGATGCGATCGAACCGTAGGTCGTGCTGCCCACGGCATTGCCGCGCCGGCACGCCGCCTCAACGCGCTCGGGCCCGTAACTCGTCACGAGGCTTTTGATGCCCAGACACGATCGGAAGCCCTGCTCGGGATGCGGCTTGGCCTTCATGATCGCCTCGAACAACGCGACGGTGGCGGGGCCGATCTTGGCGGCTTCCTCCATCATCTTTACCGGCGTCCATTCCGCGTAGCGCCGATGCGCGCTCGGCATGTGCTCGATAACAGTCGAATGCCGGTTGCGGACGGGCGAGAACGCGTGGCTCGCGATGCGCTGGCCCTTGTGGAAGATCTCGACCGTTGCGCTGGTAAAACGCGCCTCGACGACTTCGCGGATCAGCTTCGAGGGGACCGAATAAAAGTGATCGGCGATCTCGATGTGGTAGTCCGGCGCAACGCGGGCCCGCTTCCACTCGGCGTAGGCGTATGGCTCGTTCGGCAGCCCCTTCAATGCTGGGCGATCCAGCGTCTCCAGCAGTTCGGCCCGACTGTGACCGACGCGCCGCATCACCTTGGCGTTGATGGCCGCGACGCAGTCCCTGATCGCGGCATTCAGCTCGGCCAGCGAGAAGAACGTGACGTTGCGCAGTTTCGCCAGCACGAACCGCTCGACGATTTGCACCGCGACTTCGACCTTCGCCTTGTCGCGGGGTTTGATGATGCGTGTCGGCAGCACGACGCAACCGTAGTGATCGGCGAGATCCTGATAAGTCCGGTTGATGCCCGGCTCGTAGCGCGACGGCTTGGTGATGCCGACCTTCAGGTTATCCGGCACGAGCGCCACCGGCACGCCAGCGATGGCGGTAAAGGCGTTGACATGACAGCCGATCCAATCCGGCAGCGTCTCCGTCCAGCGCGCTTCGGCATACGTGAAGTTCGACGCGCCCAACGCCGCGACGAAGATGCGGGCCTGATGCAGTTCGCCCGTCGCCGGATCGGCGACGCCGATCGTGTCGCCGGCCCAATCGACGAACAGCTTCTCGCCGGCCAGATGCGTCTGCCGCGTCCGTGCAGCGCACGGCTCCGCCATGACGTTGCCGAGACCTGCTTCTTCCACGCGCAATAGAGATCGCAATAACGGCTGTAGCCGTAACCGCCGGGATGCTCGGCGCGATATTCCTGCCAGAGCAGCAGCAGCGTCACGCCGCGCCGTTTCAGCTCGACCTGCACCGCCGGCCAATCGATCGCCGCGCGCGACGCCGCAGACCCACTGCCCCCGACAGGGAAAAGCCCGAGTTCCAACTCCGCATCACTCATAACCTCGGGAACCGGCCAGGTGACGCCGATCACGGCCGCCCGGTGCACGTATTCCGCCGCCGCCGTTTTCCCAATCCCGGTCGCTTCGCTGATCGCCCGGTAGCTCATCCCGAGGGCATGCTTCAGCCGCAGCACCTCACGTACCTTCCGCATCGACAATCTCTCCACTGGCATCGCTGGACCCTCTCTGGTGAGAGGCAGCGATCAGGTGATTCGAATGTCGACAGGGGTCGCCTTCAGCCGGTTCTCACCAGCTGTCCGCGATCATCGGAATGCTGTCCGCAATGGATCGGAATCAGTGTCCGCGTTGCGTCGGAATCCGCATAAGGATCCTACACCGTCTCGTCGGCCAGCAAATTATGGTCACGAAGCGAGCGCAATTCGCCACGGCGGATAGCGTACAGTTGGAGTTTGAGCAGCAACGGAA
>JAYSPJ010000700.1:0-3851 GCA_043722155.1 Bradyrhizobium sp. | reverse complement strand
GCGGGTGCGCCATAGGCTTTTCTGACTGTAACGCGACGGGGTAACCCCGTGCAGATTTCGATCCCGCATGACCACTTCGCGCCAATGCCAGTCGTCATGAAGCCGGTAGGCGCGCCGGCCGGGACCGGGCTGGGGCCGTTTGCGGCTGCGGCAGTTCGCTGGCATCGGGCATCCCGCTGACCATTCAGCGAAGCGATGGCGCCGGGCAGCGTCAATTCGATCAGCCACTACCAACCCTCGCTCTCCTCCGGCAAGGGCACCACAGGCTCGTCAACGGTGGCGTAGCCAAATTTGCGGATACCGGCTGACGCTGGGCTGTAGCATAACCATGCCGGAGCTTGTTTTGACCTGTGATCGCAGGCTTGCGGTCATCGTGCAGCGCTATCGCGGGCTATGGCCCGTGAGGCATGGGCCGGCAATCTCCATGTGAGGTCGCCCCGCGCCGCCGCGCTCAGCACGAGACGGGTATGGCCGTCGCTAATTGTCCAAAACCTCGATGTTGTAGGCACAGCCGAGCAGTGTCGTCCCCGGGTGAGCATCATCGTTCGCGACCGACTGGACGATGCGGGTGCGCAGACGCACTCCGGCGTTCTTCTCGGTCGTGTCGAGCACCAGGCGTTCGCCACGAAAACTGGTGACCGGGGGAAGCTGTGCGGCCTGTTGCGGGGTTAGCCCGAGTGCCGCGGCGGCGGCTTCGCGCGACATGATCGTGTTGACCACGCCGAGTGGCTTGGCGACGGTCGCCGGGTCGGCAACGTCGAGCACTGCGGCGATGCCCGATCCGCTGAAGACGATCGTGCTGGTGCGGTAGCCAGCGACCTCGATCGGGCGCGGCAGCCGATACTGCGAAAGGAATGGCGTGCCCGACTCCTGCTTGGACCAGCCGCGCGAACGATAGCCCGCGTCCAGATCTCCGAGGTTCATGGCGAAGCCGATATAGGCCGGCGCGGTAATCTCACAGGTGAGCGCCTTGACGATATCAAGCGGAGCCCCGATCTGCGACGAAGCCGTTCCCGCCAACAGCACGGTCGCCAGCGCGAGGAGCATGGGTCTTGGTGTTGAATGGCCGCGCATTACATATTCCCCTGACCGTTCGACAGGTAGAGACAACCGGCGACCGCCATGCCCGCCAGTCCCTCGCGCGAGGTCACGGTCAGAACGCGAGCGGCGAGGGCGCCGGGCTTGGCATCTGCCCCGGGAGACGTCTCGATGACTTTTTGCGCGATGAATGGGTCGGTGCTCAGCATGATCGGAACGCTGAGAGTTCGCGCAAGCGCCTGCGGGGTTACGTCGCTCAGCACCGCGAGCACGCCATCGGGATGCAGCGCGACGACGTTCGTCTTGTGTCCAAAGACGGTGATCGGGACGGCGGTGCGATATTCGGCGATGAAATTATGCCCGGCGACCTTGGTCAGCCCCGCGAGCTTCAGGACCTTCGAACCGAGGTCGAGCCAGTTGCGAAAGCGGGCGGCCGTACCGATGTCGCTCCGGCATTCGAGCAGCGCCGGCAGATCGAACCGTTCCTTGGGATCGACCGGTTCCGCAGACGCTGTCGTGAACAGCGCGTCGATCTCCGCGAGATGGCACATCGGACGCGGGCTGTGCGGCGTGATATATTGGACGGTCAGCGTCGTCACCGTGCCATCGTCGTTGGCGGTGCCGATCACGTCGACCACATCGTCACGCGGCGTCGCATAGGCGGAAAGCGGACGAGACCGGTCGGCCCGTCGGTCGGTCAGTTGATAGCGATTGCCGGCGGCATCGCAGCGGGTCAGTATCGGCCTGCGCTGCTCGATCGACAGCGTGCCCGTGAACAGATCATCGGTCGACGCGGCGACGGCGCGAGACGATGCCGTCATCGCGCCAAGCGCAACAAAAGCGGCGACAAGGAAGCGCGATGCGAACATATCGAACGCGCGTAGGACATGGATCGATTGCCGTCGCTCGAAATCGGCCGGCTTATGAGTCGGGAGGGGAATTTAGCGTGCGTGCACTGGCGGTTACGTTGCTCACCGCGCTGGGGTTGGGGCTGGCATCGAACGCCGCAGCGGATCCATCGACCTACACCGCGTTGAACGATGGCACGGCTGCCGTGGAAGCGCCATCGACGCAGCCACCGTCAACTGTCGGATCTGGCCGCTATGCCTATCGGTT
This sequence comes from Bradyrhizobium sp., assembly GCA_043722155.1. Lineage (GTDB taxonomy): Bacteria > Pseudomonadota > Alphaproteobacteria > Rhizobiales > Xanthobacteraceae > Bradyrhizobium. Next base: position 1,697 of record JAYSPJ010000700.1, on the reverse strand, counting down.
CACGTTACGCGATCCGCACACGGGTCTGCCCTGGCCGCGTCACGCCTATGCGCTAAGTATCAATCTCCCGGGGTATCCCAAGCTGCCGTTCGTGAACGACGAGAAAGGTGTCTATCAAGGCACGACCGACGATGCCGGCATAAAGGGCGTTTTCCGATTGCCTGCCAGGATTGCCGACCAGCATTGGGAATTCGGGGAGCGTTTCGGCGGTGGACCGTACGGCGAGCGTTTCAAGTTCCTGACGCCCAATTCCGAACGGCCGCTTGCCGGTGCCCCTTACCTGATCAGTGTCTGCTCGACGCCCGTCTTCCACTTCCGCGGATACAGCCAGTCGGATGGTAAAACCGGATATGTCGCGAGTCCTCGGCCCAGCCGTCTTGTCGTCAAATTGCTCGCCGATGCGGCTGATGACGGACTTCCTGACAGTTGTGCTAAAACCCACGGCTCGGGCGCCTTGCCGACCAATGAACCGGGAAAAAACGTGCCTCCGCTATCGGACGGTGTGCTTGTCTCAGCAGAACGCTTCGTACTGTGCTACGCCACTTGCATCGTTGTCGATGAATTGGGGCGGCGCGTCAGCGCCGAGACGTTCCAGGAGTTGCAGCCGTTCGACGGCGACCTCGCAGTGTTCGGCGAAGCGGGCCGCTTCGGAGCGATCGACCGAAATGGAAAGGTGGTGTTCCGACCCAGGCACGCAGGACTGAGCGTCCTGGGTCATCGCTTCGTGCTGGTCCGCGACCAGATCGGTACAAAGCTGAAAATGATCAGCGTCTACGATCTCTCTGGCCGGCGGATCTTTCGCCGGACGGGACCAGAGCTCATCTTTGATGTCTGGGCGGGGCATTTATTCTATCAGGAATCCGAGTGCGCTGGCAGCAATCGGGCGTGCCCAGCCGTCTTCCTCGACGATCAGGGCAAGCAGATTGCTCAATTTGCTGCGTTCGTGCGGGGAGAAAACGGCGACGCCTACGCGGCCGCGGCCCTTGGTGCTCGCCAAAACGGCTTCATCGATGCGACCCTCAACTTCGTCGTCCCGCCAATCTATTGGTACACCCAACCCTTCATCGGGGAAATGGCCCTCGTTGCTTCGCAAGGTGGCCCGCTGGTAGTCATCGACCGCACTGGCCATGTGGTCGTTCCACCCGGTCGCTATCACTCGCTCTATCTGTGGAGCGGCAAGCTGTTGATTACGGCCTTCAGGCCCGGCGACCCCAACTGCCCGGTGTTCATCCGGCCCGACGGTAGAGAGCTGCCGATGAAGAAGGGGATGTGCGCCGATAAGGACGATACGCTTTCAAAATTCGGTTACGCCCTTGTCCGTGATTCCCGGCACCGCTTTGGAACTATCGATGCACAGGGTCGGCGGCTTATCTCGCCCCGATATAAAAGCCTAAGCGCTCTGAGCGCGAGATACCTCGTGTTCAGCGACGATCCGGGCAAGCCGACCGCCTATGGCGTGGTACGCGCCGACGGAAAGGTCGTGCTCCGGTTCCAGCCCGCCCGGATCGAAACTATTGCGAACGGCGCATACGCATCGCCCGCCGTCCTTCGTGATCTGTTTGTAGCTCGAGCCGAGACCGGCTTCGGCTTGCTCGACACGGCCGGACATTGGCGCGTGCCACCAATCTATCATGATAGAGTCGTGTTTTCTTCCGACCTGATTGCGCTCGAAAAGGAGGGCGGCGAGCATGAGTTCG
>JAYSPJ010000699.1:0-3254 GCA_043722155.1 Bradyrhizobium sp. | reverse complement strand
CGCATGGCCGGCGGTGCGTGGCTGTTGAACTCCAGGATCCTGGCGAGCGCATCGGCCGGCAGCGCCACGCCCCTGGCGCGGGCGACATCGATCACTTCCTGGTGGGCGGCGATGAAAACCGGACGGATGTCCGGATCGTCCCGCAGCTGGCCGATCGGCTGCCGCGCCAGTGCCGTGATGCTGGCGTTGGTGGCGAGCAGGATGAACTTCATCCAGAGTTCGGTCAGGATCTGCTCGCTCAGGGTGGCGTCGAAACCGGCTTTTTGGCACAGCGCGAGAAAGTCCCCGGCGCGCTGGCTGCGCCTGCCGTCGAGTTCGCCGAAGATCATGCGCATGAAGGTGCCGACCTGCGTGATGACGCCGGGGGCGGTGATCGAGGCCGAAATCTGCGCCACGCCGCCCATCACGGCGCTGCTTCCCAGGATCGGGATCAACCGCTCGTGAGCGTCGATGCCGTTCTGCAGCGGGATCACGGCGGTGCCGGGGCCGATCAGCGGTTTGATGCGTTCGCCGGCGCTTTCGACGTCCCACAGCTTGACGCAGAACAGCACGATATCCACGTTGCCGATTTCGGCGGGATTATCGGTGGCCCGGGTCGGCACCAGATGAGTATCGCCGCGGGCGCTCAGGACTTTCAGGCCAACACTCTTCATGGCGGCAAGATGCGCGCCGCGCGCGATGAAGCTGACGTCGGCGCCCGCCTTCGCCAGCGCAGCACCAAATCCGCCGCCGACTCCGCCGGCGCCGACTACCGCGATACGCATGAATTCTTTCTCCCCAAAAGAAAAGAGTTGTTTTGATCTGCCCGAAGATCGCCACGCCTGAATGCCAATACGAATCAGAACAATTCGCGATGGTGCCCGCTTTCCCAATCATCGCACAGTGTTCCGGAGGTAGCGAATGGACAAGTTCCTGAAATGCACCGCAGCCCTGATCGCGTTGCTGACCGCGACCGAGGTTTTCGCGCGCGGGGCCGCCTCCAGCATCATGAACTCGCCCGGCTATCAGCGGCGCCTGCAGGAGTCCCGGGGCTACGTCCCGAACCGCTCGGGATCGATCCTCCAGGCGCGGCCATCACGCGCCCATCACATCCCGAAACGGCGCCACCGCCATTGATGGCGGCGCGGATCCCTGCCGCACGCCGGTTGGCCGTCGGCATCGGCCCGCGATCCCGGCCGGTAAGGTTGACGGGTTAGCTCAACCGGCGACTTCAATTGCAGCGCGACCGGCGCGCGCTATCGTGTGAGGTGCCGGAGATTTTCCATCCGGCGATAGGGATCACCAAGCCGTCGAGCCTTCGTGTTTCGCTTGACGGCCTGCTTGGCGGAAACCAGAATGCTCACTGAAAGCCGGGAGCGATTTCGAATATTGGGCCTGAGCCCAAAACCGGGCTGGGCCGAGGTCTGGCATCTGTGGAACGTGATCGTGCCCCGGCGATCGATCACCGGACGCCTGCTGACCGGCCGGGTCTGGCGCCGCCACGACGGCCGGCGCTGGATCTACAAGGAATTCATCGGGTACGGCAGCTGAAGCGGGAAACGGCGTGGGCCCGGGCGCTTGGCGCCGCGGGATGTTTGGGCATGTCTGGACGTAGCAACGTCGTTGCGAGCGCAGCGAAGCAATCTATTTTTCTTTTTTCTTCTGCGGAAGGAAAGCTGGATTCGCTGCGCTCGCAATGACGGTTTCACCATCGGAGCGCAACTTGCTGCCTCACAACTCCCGCGCATTCGAGAACGCGAACGACGACACCCGCCGCGTGTTCTCGTCCAGGATCAAGGTCCGTGTGATCGGCGGCTCGGCGCGCTGGCTGCAGTTTTCGCGCTCGCACAGCCGGCAATTGACGCCGATCGGAGTGCCCTCGGCCTTTTCCAGATCCATGCCGGTGGCATAGACCAGTTTGGTGGCATGGCGGATTTCACAGCCGAGGCCGATGGCAAAACGCGGCTGCGGCTGCGGGTGCGGCGCCACCGGCCGGCGCACCATCTGCGCGATCGAGAAGTAACGCGTGCCGTCGGGCAGTTCGATCACCTGCTTGAGCAGCCGGTCCGGCGTATCGAACGTCGAGTGCACGTTCCACAATGGACAGGTGCCGCCGAATTTCGAAAACGGGAAGGTGCCGGAAGAAAATCGCTTGGAAACGTTGCCGGCATTGTCGACGCGCAGCAGGAAGAACGGCACGCCGCGCGCATTGGGCCGCTGCAGCGTGGTCAGGCGATGACAGACCTGCTCGAAGCCGGCATTGAAGCGCAGCGCCAGCACGTGGACGTCGTAGTTCAAGGCCTCCGCGGCGCCATGGAAAGCCTGATAGGGCATCATCACGGCAGCCGCGAAATAATTCGCCAGCGTGATGCGGTACAGCCTTCGCGGCGTATCGTCGAGCGGGCCGGCGCGGTTGACGATCGTATCAAGACTGCTGCCGCATTCGGCAAGGCCGATCTGGAACGCAAGCTGGAAGGCGCGGCCGGGGCTGTCCACCAGTTCCGAGATCAGGAGTTGCCGGCGATGCCGGTCGAACCGCCGCAGCGTCTCGCGCATGACGTCGACCGGCATGATGCGGGTGACGATCGAATGCTTTTCACGCATGCGGGCAGCCAGCGCCGCGAACAGCTCTTCCGCGGGCACGCTCAGCTCGTCGCGCAGGGTTTCCGCGGCCTGTTCCAGCTCGGGGAAATAGTTGCGGTTGGCTTCGATCAGGTCGCGGACCCGCTCGATCGGATTGGCCTCGAAGCGAGTGCCTTCGTCGCGATCGGCCATTTGCGCGGCGACCATCGTCTCGCCGCGGCGGGCTTCGGTATAGGCGGCGTAGAGGCGCTGTAATGAATGGGTCACACCGGGGCACAGTTCGGCGAGATCGCGCAATTCCTGCTTCGGCAGGTCGATCTGCCGGAACAGCGGATCGGAGAAGATCTCGTTCAGCTCGGCGAAGAAGCGGTCCTCGTCAGCGGTGGCGAGATCGCGCAGATCGAGGTCATAGGTTTCCGCCAGCCGCAGCAACAGCTGCGCCGTCACCGGGCGCTGGTTGCGCTCTATCAGGTTGATATAGCTCGGAGAAATATCCAACCCCTCGGCCATCTGGGTCTGCGACAGGCCCAGTTGCTGGCGGATCCGGCGGAACCTGGGGCCTACAAACAGCTTCTTGGCGGTATCACCGGCCATGGCAGCCTCGCATCAGGTTTTGTGACAAAAATGACAAAGTGACATCTATGACATGTGCGTATGTTACATGACATCACCATTAAATGACAAGCTACCTA
>JAYSPJ010000698.1:0-10969 GCA_043722155.1 Bradyrhizobium sp. | reverse complement strand
ATGCCGCGACCCGCACCGTGACGGAGCTGTCGCGGCTCTACGATCTGAACATCGTAGCCCAGCCGGACAGCTCCAAGCCGAGCCAGACCGATTTCCTGTCCGAGGCGGTGCTGTTCGGCTCCGGGCGACCGATGCTCATGATTCCCTACATCAACCGCGGTACGTTCAGGTCGGATCGCGTGCTGATCTGCTGGGACGGCAAGGCGCCGGCGGCGCGGGCCGTCCACAACGCCGCGCCGTTCCTTCGCAAGGCAAAAGCTATCGACGTCGTGGCCATCAACGAGAGTGAGGATGCCGGCGAAGCATCATTGTCGGCCTTGATCGCCCACCTCGCCCGGCGCGATCTGCCCGCAACCCCTCACCGGCTGACCGCCGATGCCAACAACGTTCACAATACCATCCTGTCGCTGGCTGCCGACAACGACAGCGATCTGATCGTGATGGGCGGTTACGGTCATTCCAGACTTCGGGAATTCATTCTGGGAGGAGTGACGCGCGGCATGTTCGACACGCTCACCGTCCCGGCATTGTTTTCGCACTGAATTGGGGGCGACGTGACATATAAGACGGTCATGCTGCATCTCGACCTTGAGCAGTACAGCGAGCCTGCCTTGCGCGTTACAAGCGAGCTGGCCGACCGGTTCAGGTCGAATGTGATCGGCGTCACTGCCGGCCTTCCCAACGTGCCCATTCACGCCGACGGCATGATCGCGACGAGCGTGCTTGAAGCCGATTACGAACAACTGAACCAGGCCATCAGCCGCTGCGAAAGCCATTTCCGATCGGCGCTGAAGGGTCTTTCCGGCGCGCTGGAATGGCGCTCGGACGCAGCTACCCCCGCGGACTTCCTCGCCCGGGAAGCGCGGGCCGCGGATCTGCTGGTGGTCGGCCGCGCGGAGAACTACTTCAGGTTCGGCGCGCAGCACCTGCTCGAGATCGGCGATGCCGTCATGCAGGCGGGCCGGCCAATCGTGGTCGTTCCGCCTCGCTGCACCAGCCTCGCCCTCAATCGCATTCTGATTGCCTGGAAGGATTCTCCCGAGGCACGCCGGGCGCTTCCGGCGGCGCTTCCGTTGCTCAGGCAAGCCACCGAACTGACGGTTGTCGAGATCGTAGCCGGCGAGAGCGAGAGAGCTGCTGCGAACGAGCGTGTCGCCGACGTGGTCAAATGGCTGCAGCGCCACAAGATCCCGGCGTCGGCACGAGTCGAACTGTCGGCCGGTGATGTCGGCAGCCAGCTCGACGCCATCGCGTCCGAGGCAAGGATCGATCTTATCGTGGCCGGGGCCTACGGACATACCCGGTTGAGCGAATGGATCTTCGGCGGGGTAACGCGGCACCTTCTGCAGCACAGCGCGACATGCGCGTTTCTGGTGCACTGATCCCGGGCTTGTTTCGATTGACCTGAATCAATCGGCCGATGCGCCGTTGCGATAGTTTTCCCCAAGATGCGCCGCCGACCCGCGTATCAAACCCAACTTCAGAAATGGCCGGCGGATCGCTGCCAATAAAGGATACAAACATGCCGACCCACTTCCATGCGATCGTCTGGATCGATCACTCGCAGGCCAAGGTGTTCCACGTCGGACGATCGGGCGACGACGAGATCGTCATGCACCCGCATTTGCCCATGAAGCACCTCCACCACAAGGCGGGCTCGATCGGCAGCGGTCATGCCGCGCCCGACAAGGAGTTCCTGGCCGAGGTGGTGAAGGCCGTCAGCGACGCCGGCGAAATCCTGATCATCGGCCCTGCCAGTGCCAAGACGGAACTTGCCAAATATCTGCGCGAACAACACTCGAAAATCGGCGATCGCATCGTTGCGGTCGAAGCTGCCGATCATCCCAGCGATCGCGAGATCGTCGCCTATGCCAAGCAATATTTCAAGATCGCCCCTGTCAGGGCAGCTTCGGCCGGCGGACCAGGCCGTGGCTGACGCCTCCCTGCTGCATCGGTTTTAGTCGATCATGGACATGAAGGTTGCGCCAGCCGAACCGACGGACGCCGCAACCCGGTCAGCGGCGGGCAATCGGTGGCCATCCGGATGGAAGCTGCTCGCGGCAGTGCTGCTGGTAGCGGCGCTGGCGGCAACGGCGTGGTGGCAATCGCGAGGGCCGGTCATTACCGTCGCCCGGATTACGCGCGGCGCCGCCGCCGAAATCGTGTATGCAACCGGCTCGGTCGAGCCCGAAACGTGGTCGCGCTCGACCCCGCTGGTTCGCGGCCGCATTATCGAACGTTGCCGGTGCGAGGGCAAAAGCGTCAGGAAGGGCGATGTTCTGGCGCGCCTTGACGACAAGGAGGCGCTGACGACGCTGAACGATCTGCGCGCCCTGGAGGAGTTCCAGCGCCGCGAATTCGACCGTCAGTCGCAGTTGCTGGCGCGCGGGGTCGCAACCTCGCAGGCCTATCAGCGCGCCGAGAGCGACCTTGCGCGTATCCAGGCGCAGATCGCCGCCCAGGCCCAGCGGCTGGAATATTTCAAGTTGGTTTCGCCAATGGACGGCGTCGTTCTCAAGGAGGATGGCGAAGTCGGCGACATGGTGGACCCCGGGACGATTCTCTACCGCATCGGGCTGGAAAAGCCGTTGTGGGTGGTCGCCGACGTCAACGAGGAGGACATCCCGCGCGTCAAGGCCGGCCAGAAGGCGCTGTTGCGCACCGACGCGTTCGCCAACCAGGTGCTGCCGGGAATCGTCAAACAGATCACGCCGGCCGGCGACCCCGTCTCCAAGACCTTCCGCGTCCGGATTGGTTTGCCCGATGACACCCCGTTGCGGGTGGGCATGAGCGTCGAGGCCAATATCGTCAGCCGCGAGAAGCAGGACGTGCTTCTGGTTCCCGCCAATGCCGTGGTCAACAACAGCCTGCTGACGATCGAAAACGATCGGGCCCGGTTGCGCAAGATCGAGACCGGCATTCGCGGCACGGGCTTCGTGGAGATCGTCAGCGGCGCCAGCGAGGGCGAGCTGGTCGCCTCTCCCGCTACCACCAATATCAAAGGTGGATCGAGGGTTCGGCCGGTGCTCGCGGAACCGGCCACGCCGTGAACCTGATCCTGACCATAGCCTGGACCCATGTCCGCCACCGCGCCCGCCAGACGCTGGTGGCGATCGCCGGCGTCATGACCGGGGTCGGCTTCTCCATCATGATGGCGGCGATGATGGAGGGATCGCAGGACGATTTCATCAGGACCCTGGTCGACGCGCTGCCGCATATCTCCATCACCGATGAACTGCGCGAGCCGACGCGACAGCCGGCGGATATCGTCTATGCCGTCGCCGAATTCCATGGCCTTACGCCGGATATCAGGCGCCCCGGCATCAAGAATCCGATGGCCACCATCGCGTCGCTGCAAACCTGGGTGCCCGGGGCGCTGACCCCGTCGGTGCAGTCGAAAGCAGTGCTGCGCTTCGCCGGGCGCAACCTGACCACCTCGATCATCGGAATCGATCCCCGCACCGAGGCTGACGTCTCCAATCTCACGACACACATGAAGCAGGGAACGCTGAACTCGCTGTATCGCGCTTCCAACGCCATCCTGCTCGGCGACCGCCTCGCCAACAAGATCGGCGCACGGGTCAATTCCAATATCACGCTGGCCTCAGCCGAAGGCGCCAGCATGAACGCCACCGTCGTCGGCATCTTCCATACCGGCTTCCGCATGACCGACGAGACCACCGGCTATGTCCTGCTCAAAACCGCGCAGATCCTGGAAAAGCAGACCGGCATCGTCAACGAGATTCGCGTCCGCACCCGCAATCCCATGGCGGCCCTCCTGATCTCGGAACGGATCGGCGAACAGACCGGCTACAAATCGATCTCCTGGCAGGAAGCGCAGGAGGATCTCTTGTCCGCCATCACCCTGCGCAACGTGCTGATGTACACCATCGTCGGCGCGATCCTGCTGGTCGCCAGCTTCGGCACCTACAACATCATTTCCACCATTACCCATGAGAAGACCCGCGACATCGCCATCCTGAAATCGCTGGGCTTCCGAGACCACACCATCAGGTCTGTCTTCATCGTCGAGGCGCTGCTGGTCGGCCTGGTCGGCGCGGTGCTAGGCTGGATCTTCGGCTATCTCCTGACCCGCGGGCTGGCGTCGCTGGAATTCAAGACGCCGTTCTCCGACAACAACCACCTGCCGGTGCTGTATTCGGTCAGCCACTATCTGCTCGCCACAAGCGTCGCCTTGCTGTCGAGCATGGTGGCGGGCTATTTCCCGGCCCGATCGGCAGCGCGGCTGCACCCCGTCGACATCATCCGGGGCGCGACATGAGTGCGGCTCTGATCGAGGCGCGCAACGTCACCAAGGTCCTCGGCGGGATCGTGCCGGTCACGCTGGTGCAGGACATCGACCTCGCCATCCTGCCGCGCGAATTCATTGCCATCACCGGCCCTTCCGGTTCCGGCAAATCGTCGCTGCTGTACCTGCTCGGGCTGCTCGATCTTCCGACATCAGGGGAAGTCCTGATCGACGGGCAATCCACCACGGTCATGACCGAGGACGAGCGCGCGGAAGTGCGGCTCACCCGCCTCGGCTTCGTCTTCCAGTTTCATTTTCTGCTGCCGGAATTCTCGATCACCGAAAATGTCGCGCTGCCGATGCGGGCCCTCGGCAGATTGTCGCCCCGCGCGATCACCGCGCACGCCGAGGAACTGCTGGAATCCTTCGGGCTTGGCGATCATCGCCACAAGACCCCGGATCAACTATCCGGCGGCCAGCGGCAGCGCGTCGCGGTGGCGCGGGCGCTGGCCAACGATCCTCCGGTCATTCTCGCGGACGAGCCGACCGGAAGCCTGGATTCCGTTTCCACCGCTCAGGTGTTCGGCATCCTTCGCGATCTGGTGGCGCTGCGTGGCAAGACCGTGGTCGCCGTCACCCACGATCTCAATCTGGCATCGCAGATGCATCGCCGGATTCACATCGTCGACGGCCGGCTGGCGAACGACGAGAAAGTCGCGGTGTCAGGCCCCCCGTCATAGGGTTACGTTTGCAAGCCTCAGTCGCAAGGCTCAATCCTCGAACACCGGGGGGGCGGGCCGCTCGTGCGGCTCGGCGCCCTCGACCGGCTGCTTGTCGTCGACGGGGATTCCGCGCTCGACGTCGAGCTGTTCACTTTCGATCTGGCCCAGCGCTTCGTCGGTCTGTTCCGAGGGGGTGCTTTTGCGCGGAGGCGACTCCGTCCAGGAACTTCGGCTTCCACTTGCGTACTGCATTTGCTCTCCGTTGTCCGGCTTCATGTCTCAGTGCGAACCGGCTTCGCCGGTCAGATGCTTTTCAATTTCCCAGACCGGGTGCTTGGTCAGATCCTTGTTGATCTCGGCAATAATGCAGGCCTTCACGTCGGAATGGAAAGCATCGCGCAAGTCTGCCAAGGTCCTCGGCGGCGCCGCCACGACAAGGGCCTTCACCTTGCGCGTTCGGATTACCTCCTCCAGGGCAGCAGCGACTTTTCGCGCGAAATGATGCTCTTCGATGTCATGCCAGTCGGTTGGCTCGACCGCGCTTCGATGTCCGCTTTGCGAACCCTTGCTGACGCGACCAGGCCGCTCGGTGCCCTGCTCGTGGCTGGTTGGATTCTCGTCCTCGAAGACCGTCTCGGTTCTCAGATTCGGAAATTTCTCATCGCCGTCATTGCGCAAGAACAGGGCCTTGCGGCCGTCGCCGACGAACACGAAGGCATTATGCGGAATCTTGAGTTTATTCATTACGGCCTCGTATTGATCGGTTTTCGACGCGAATACTACCCATGACACGCCCCAGAACCCGGCCAACCTCGGTGACGAGCTGCTCGGCCTGATCGAGGAGTTTCCTCCTACCAAGTTCCGCGTAGAGCGAAACCAGCAGGACCAGGCCAAAGGCGTCGGTCCACAGATAACGCCGGCCATTGGGCCATATTCGCTGAGCCCGCATCCAGTCCATCTTTTCCAGAACGTATGTCGTGTCCCGGCCCACCGGATCACAGCCCGAACGGATAAGTATCCGGCAGTCCCGTGATTTCGGCGGTATCGAGCGGAGATACCGCGCGGGTAACGTCGAACCAGACATACTCGTCGAACTGGCTGGGCAAACTGGTCCGGAAGTAATGGCTCCCGCGCTCGGTTTCGGGGCGGTAGATCACGCCGATCGCCCGCTCCAGGCGTTCCCTGCCGAGCCCTTTCGGACCGCATAAATCGCCGCGGCCGCGCAGGCCCAGCATGAAGCGCGCAAGCCCCGTCGCGTGACACAATTGCTCATAGCTGTTGACAAGCGCCGGCTGGACCTTCTTGACTTCCATCGGGCCACCCCATTCCGATGCCGCGGCGACCGTCCCGCTATGGGTGCCGAACCCGACCAGATAGGCCTGCTCACCGAACTCCTTGCGGCAGAGTTGCCCGATATTGTGCTCGCCGCGGGCCGCCATCTCGGTCGCGGCGGCGTTCCCGACATGCGAGTTGTGGGCCCAGACGATTGCCTTGCTGTCGGCGCCATGAAACGCCAGCAGATTCTTCAGTGTCTCGAACATGTGGCCGTCGCGCAGATTCCACGACGCGCGCGAGCCATAATACATGATCCGGTAATAGCGCTCCGCATTGGCGACGAGGCGCGCGTTCTGCTCGGCGTCGAGGAATCGCTCGCCGTCGTGCTCGGCGTAAGAAAGGCGTTTGGCCAAGAGATCGGTGAGCGCATGCACGACGTCGGCTTCGCAGGTCGGATAGGATCCGGTCAGCGCGGCATGACCATAGGTCGCGGGATCGCGCTGCCACGGCGTCAGGCAGCCATAGCGTTCGCGGGCCACCCGCGCCGAGTCAGGATCGACCTCGTCCAAATAGTTCAGCACCGACCGGATCGAATCATAAAGGCTGTAGAGATCGAGACCGTGAAACGCGACACGGTTTTCCTTCTCGACCGCACCGTTGTGCTTGCGTAACCAGCTGACGAAATCACGCACCTCCGTGTTTCGCCACATCCAGGTCGGAAACCGTGCAAACGCGGTCCACTCCGACGGCGGATACTGGAAGTGCCGCACGTAATGATCGACCCGCGCGGTATCCGGCCAGTCCGCCTCGATGGCGATGAAGCCAAAGCCCTTCTTGACGATCAGCTCCTGGCTGATGCGCTCGCGCATCCTGTAGAACTCGGATGTGCCGTGGGTGGCTTCGCCGAGCAGCACGATACGCGCCGACCCGATCCGCGCCAGCAGCGGCTTGAGATCGGCCGTCTCGATCGATGCAAAGGATTCCGCGGCGTCGGCAAGGTTTCGAACCAGCGCTTCGTCGCCTGGCGCGACCGGCCGGAGCGGAGGCGCGCGTCCGCGCGTCTCGCGTTCCCTGGCGGCCGCCCATCCTTCCTCGCCGATCAACGGCACGAAGCGGACGTCGGCGATGTCTTCGCTGCGATATTCCGTCTCCGAAATCCTGACAACGCGGACCAGTTCCTGGCTGCGCTGATCGGCGCCCACCGGAATCACCAGCCGGCCGCCGATCTTCAATTGCTTCTTGAGGGACTCCGGAACCTCCGGTCCGCCGGCGGCAACGACAATGGCATCATAGGGAGCATGCTCCGGCCACCCCCGTGTGCCGTCGCCATGCAGGACATGGACATTGTCATGACCGAGGTCGGTCAGTGTAGTCGCCGCCATCTCCGCGAGCTGGCCGAGGCGTTCGACCGTGTAGACGTTGGCGGCGATCTCCGACAGCACCGCGGCGGCATAGCCGGAACCGGTGCCGATCTCGAGTACCTTCTCGCCGCCCTTCAGAGCCAAGGCCTCCACCATGAATGCGATAATATAGGGCTGGGAAATCGTCTGCTCCCCGGCGATCGGCAGCGGCGAATCCTCGTAGGCGAATTCGCGAAGCGCCTTCGGCAGAAACAGCTCGCGCGGCACCTTGCGCATCGCTTCAAGCACGAGTTCGTCCCTCACGCCGCGCGCGGCGATATTTCGCTCCACCATTTCCCTGCGGAGCAAGGGAACCGATTTCGCTTCACCGGGACGGTTTTGCTTCGACGCCGGCGATCGCATGGCGAAGGCCTCCATATCAGTTTTTATCTCCTACGACCATTGCGACTTCGCGGATTTGATCGACATCAACAGTGAACCCGTCAACGGAAAAGAAACATGGGGCTCGTTACCCCTCTGCATTCCCTTGCGCCGCCACCGGGCGCAAACCTCGAACTCCACCGCCGTCAGCGTCTTCCAGATTCCTTGGGGCCGCGTCTGCGGAGCGACAGCGTTGAGTAATAGATCACAAGCTGGTCGATCTCCCGGTCGGACAAATCCCGTGCGATCGATTTCATCCCATCATGCTACAGTGAGAACGTTGCCTTCGATTAGCCGCGACGATCCATTCCCAGGAAAAGCGTTCAACCGCGATGTCGAGGTTCCATCAAGTCAGCCATGCCGCGATCGTATATTCCGCCTTGAGTTGCGCCGATAGAACCAGAACTTCGCTCCCTCCGTCGCTGCGATGTAGCCAATGACAATCACAATGACGGTACCCATCTGGAGGACTGATAGCGGCACAAAGCCGAACATCGAACTCAGCGGCCCGAGGAACGGAATCGCGAGGGTCGCGGCGGCAACTGCAAGCGTGGTCCATAACAGCAAAGCGCTGGGCTTGCTGCGAAAAGCGGGTCTGTGCGTCCGCAGGATAAGCACGACGGCAAGTTCGGTTAGCAGCGAGACTATGAACCAAAACGTTTGAAACGTTGGCTGATCGGCATGAAACACCAGGAGCACCACCGCGAATGTTACGAGATCGAACACCGAGCTGATCAACCCAAATACGACCATGAAACGCTGAATCTCCTTGATGTTCCAACGCTGAGGCCGGCGGACGCGGTCGGACTCGACGTTGTCGCTTGAGATCGCAATCGACGGCACGTCGGAAAGAAAATTGTTCAGCAGGATCTGCTTGGCCGCCAGCGGCAGGAACGGAAGCAGCGGCGCCGCGAGCGCCATGCTCAGCATGTTCCCGAAGTTCGCGCTGGTCGTGATCGAAATGTACTTTAGCGTGTTGGCGAAGGTCCGCCTCCCGTCCTCGACGCCACTGCGCAGGACGTCGAGATCGCGGCTCAGCAGGATAATGTCAGCGCTCTCACGGGCGACATCCACGGCCCCCTCAACCGAGATACCGACATCGGCTGCATGCAGGGCTGGCGCGTCGTTGATGCCGTCGCCGAGATATCCAACCGAGTGCCCGGTTTTCTGCAAGGCGCGGACGATCCGCTCCTTCTGTTGAGGATCGATTTCAACGAAGAGATCGGTGCGCGGCGCGAGGTGCCACAATGCCTCATCCCTGAGTTTCTCCAGGTCGGCGCCGGTAAGTATCGATTTCGCATTGAGGCCGACGGCCGTCGCCAGATGAGCGGTCACATAGCGGTTGTCTCCGCTTATGACCTTGATGCGGATGCCCAGCCGGGCGAGATCCTGGATCGTACGTTGAGCTTCCAACTTGGGTGGATCCAGGAAGACGAGAAACCCACGAAATGTCATGCCTTGTTCGTCATCGCGACCATAGCGCGGCTTGGCCACGACCCTGCGGGTCGCCACAGCCAGCACCCGGAACCCCTCGGCCCCTTTAGCCTTGAAGATCGCATCGAGCTCAGCGCGCAATTCGGTCGTGAGCGGGATTTCGACGGCATCGCGTTCGAGCGAGGAGCAGCTGTCGAGCACGTTTGAGAATGCCCCCTTGGTAACGATGAGATGCTGCGTCGGATTGCCGTCTTCCGCCACGACGATGGTGAGCCGGCGGCGAAGGAAATCGTAGGGGATTTCGCCGATCTTGACGAAGCCGCGCGTCGTCAGACCCGCGCTGTTGCCTGCGGCCACGACCGCGGCATCGAGCGAATTTTCGATGCCGGCCTCGAATGCCGCATTGAGAAAGGCGAGCCGGCTGACTTCGTCCGATGACCGATTCCCAGCATCCAGCGCACCGCTGAGAACGATCGTGCCCTCGGTCAGCGTGCCGGTCTTGTCGGTGCACAGAATATCCATGCTGCCGAGGCTCTCGATGGCTTCCAGGCGGCGGACGATGACGCCGCGCTGGCCCATGGCCCGAGCGCCAGCTGACAGGGTGACGCTGACGATCGCCGGCAACAGCTCGGGCGAGAGGCCGACCGCGAGCGCAACGGCAAACAGGAGGGACTCGATCACCGGGCGTCCGAGAAGCAGATTCACGGTCAGGACGAAAAGGACGATGACGACCATCGCGCGGATCAGAAGGTATCCGAACTGGCGCACGCCGCGCCCAAAATCCGTCTCGGGTTGACGGGTTCTAAGCCGTGCAGCGATCGCCCCAAACGCGGTCCGGAGACCGGTTTCGACGACAAGGACTTTCGCCGTTCCGCTTTGGACCGAGGCACCAAGAAAGACTGCATTTGTTCGAGCAGAAATAGCCGCCTCCGGCTTTACGGTCCCAGGTTGTTTTTCGACAGGAAATGACTCGCCTGTCATGCTCGCTTCGCTGACCAGGAAGTCCACCGCCTCGATCACGAGGCCGTCGGCCGGGATCAAATTCCCTGCCGACAGCAGGAGGAGGTCGCCGGGCACGAGAGTGCTAACGGGCACCACCAGCTCGACACCGTCCCGCATGACACGGCATGTCAGCGCCAACCGGTGTTTTAGTTCCTCGACCGCCATCGATGCCCGGTATTCCTGAAAGAAGCCGAGCAGCGTGCTTCCGAGCACGATCGCCAAAATGATGGCCGAGTCTACCCATTGCTGTAGCACCAGCGAGATGACAGCGGCGAATATGAGAATGAGAACGAGCGGGCTCTCGAATTGCCGCAGAAACAAGCGAAGTGCGCTCAGCTGTGATGCATCTTCAACGCTGTTGGGGCCGACCAAGCGAAGCTTCGCGACGGCTGTCTCCAGTGAAAGGCCTCCGGGGCCCGACCCCAACGCGGCGCTCAGCGCGGTGGCGTCCTGGCTCCAATAGGGGGCATCAAGGCTTGGACTACTCATTCATGATTCCACTCGGG
>JAYSPJ010000697.1:0-5039 GCA_043722155.1 Bradyrhizobium sp. | reverse complement strand
GCGAAGCTGCGGAACATTCCGCCGGAAGATCGCTGAACTCTCGCCACCGTCATTGCGAGTTGCGATAAAGCTGGATGGCTTCGCGGAGCCTGTCATCGGGCGCGCAGTCGCGCGACCCGTTGGCTCGCAATGACGGACTTTGACACCGCTTCTAACCCGCCGCCAGAATCGTCCCCTCGACCTCGCCAAAACCGATGCGGTAGCCGTCGCCCTGGCACCAGCCGCGCATGACAAGCGAGTCGCCGTCTTCGAGAAACGTCCTGCTGACGCCGCTCGCCAGTTCGACCGGCTCGCTGCCGTTCCAGCTGATTTCCAGCAAGGACCCGCGCTGGTGCTTGTCCGGGCCACTGATGGTGCCGGAGCCCAGCAGATCGCCGACATTCATGGCGCAGCCGGACGAGGCGTGATGCACCAGCTGCTGCACCGACGACCAGTACATGTACTTGAAATTGGTGCGGCAAATGGTGGCGGCTTCATTCATCGGCGCGGCGCGCAAGGACACATCGAGCTGCAGATCGTAATTGTTCGGCTGCGTCTGCTGCAAATAGGGCAGCGGCACGGGATCCTGCACCGGGCCTTGCAGCCGAAAAGGCTCCAGCGCCTCGCGGGTGACGATCCATGGACTGATCGAGGTCGCGAACGCCTTGGCCTGGAACGGCCCCAGCGGGACATATTCCCACTGCTGGATATCGCGCGCGCTCCAGTCGTTCAGAATGACAAAGCCGAAGATCATTTCTTCCGCCTGTTTCCCGGTAAGCATCTCGCCCATCGGCGACGGCTGCCCGATCACGGCGCCCATCTCCAGTTCGAAATCGAGCCGCTTGCACGGCCCGAAGCCCGGCACCTCGGCGCCCGGCGGTTTCAGCTGGCCGCGCGGCCGGCGCACTTTGGTGCCGGAGACCACGACAGTGGACGCACGCCCGTTATAGGCGATCGGCATATGCAGCCAGTTCGGCTGCAACGCGTTGTCCTTGCCGCGGAACATGACACCGACATTGGTGGCGTGTTCCCTGGACGAATAGAAATCGGTGTAGCCTGCAACGACTATCGGCAGATGCAGCCGGGCGCCCGCCATCGGCACCAGCGCGCTGCCGCGCAACATCTTGTTGTCCCGCAGTTGCGGATTATCGTGGCGCAACAACTCGCTGATCCGCGCCCGCGTCCGCGACCACAGCTTCGGTCCCAGCGCCATGAAACCGTTGAGCGAGGCTTGCGCGAACACATCGAATGCGGGGGCGAGGTCGATCAGTCCCTCCCCCTCCAGCACCGCAAGATCGAGCACGAAGTCGCCGATCGCGGCCCCGACGCGGGGCGCTGGCGAGGCTGCGGTCGAGAACACGCCGTAGGGGAGGTTCTGGATCGGAAAATCGCATGTGGGATCGACATCGATAAAGGAACGGAGTTTGGGGTCGTTGGGGTGGGGCACAATCTTGGTCCTGCTTATCTTGACGAACTCTATGCGCCGTCATTCCGGGGCGTCCGAAGGACGAACCCGGAATGACGCCAGGAAAGCTACGGCTTGTTCGGGTCGAACCGTTTTTCCAGTCCGTTCCAGCAATCCGCGTAATCGTCCTGCAGCGTCGCCGACTTCGCCGCATGCGCGGTGATGCGCTGCGGAAAGCGCGTCTCGAACATGAAGGCCATGGTGCCGGTCAGCTTGACCGGCTTCAATTCGCCGTTGCTGGCGTGATCGAAGGCTTCGCGATCCGGACCGTGCGGCAGCATCATGTTGTGCAGGCTGATGCCGCCGGGCGTGAAGCCCTGCGGCTTGGCGTCGTAGACGCCGTAGATCAGCCCCATGAACTCCGACATGATGTTCATATGATACCACGGCGGACGGAAGGTGTTCTCCGCCACCATCCAGCGCTCCGGGAAAATGACAAAGTCGATGTTGGCGGTGCCCGGCGTTTCCGACGGCGCCGTCAACACCGTGAAGATCGACGGATCGGGGTGGTCGAAGCCGATGGCGCCGATCGGCGAGAAGGTGCGCAGATCGTATTTGTAGGGCGCGTAATTGCCGTGCCATGCCACCACGTCGATCGGCGAATGCGGCAGCGTGGTCTTGAACAGCGAACCGCCCCATTTCACGAACAGCTCGGTCGGCGTGTCCTTGTCCTCATACGCCGCCACGGGAGTCAGGAAATCGCGCGCATTGGCGAGGCAATTGGCGCCGATCGGCCCGCGCTCCGGCAGCGTGAAGGCGCCGCCGTAATTCTCGCAAAGATAGCCGCGCGCCGGGCCGCCGGTGAGTTCGACGCGGAATTTCACGCCGCGGGGGATCACCACGATTTCGGCGGGCTCGGCATCGATGCGGCCGAACTCGGTGACGAAGCGCAGACTGCCCTGCTGCGGCACGAACATCATCTCGCCGTCGGCATTGTAGAAATGCTGATCGACCATCGATTGGGTGATGAGGAAGACATGCGCAGCCATGCCCGCTTGCGCGTTGGCGTCACCCGCCGTCGTCATGGTCTGCACCCCCTGCAGGAAAGTCATGTCGGTTTTCGGGATCGGCGCGGGGTCCCAGCGCAATTGCTCGATGGATATTTCCTGCTCGAAACACGGCGCGGTGCGCCACAGCCCGGCATCGATTTTCGCGAAGCGGCCGGAGTGCTTCACCGACGGCCGGATCCGGTACAGCCATGAGCGCTCGTTGCTGCCGCGCGGCGCGGTGAACGGCGAGCCCGACAGCTGTTCGGCGTAGAGCCCGTAGGCGCAGCGCTGCGGCGAGTTGCGCCCGATCGGCAGCGCACCGGGCAACGCCTCGGTCTCGAAGCTGTTGCCGAAGCCGGACATATAGCCCGGCGCGATATGGACGGAACTGCGGCTGATTACGTCAGGCGAAGTATTGATGTTCATGGTCATCCTCCTTGCAGGGCGGCCCACATTTCCTGGTCGCGTTTGTCGGTCCAGATCACGGGATCGTCGATCCCCGAGGCTTCATCGAAGGCGCGCGAGACATTGAACGGCAGGCAGTGCTCGTAGATCGCGAAACTGGAAAACTTCGGATCCATCACCTCGCGGGTCGCCGCCATGGTTTCCTTGAGGCTGCGACCCCTCGCCACCGAAGATTCCGCCGCGCCATAGAGCGACGTAACAAAATCGCGCGTCATCGCGATGGCGTCACGCCCGGTGGAAATGCCCTTGAGCGCGTCGCCACGTCCCGGCGCTATCGCCTTGGGATTGAAGGCGCGGATTTCGTTCAGGGTCATCGGCCATTCGCGCAAATGCGCGTCGCCGCAATAGCAGGCCGAATGATATTCGATCAGGTCGCCGGAAAACATCACTTCGGCGTCCGGCACCCAGGCGACGATATCGCCGGAGGTATGCCCCGCGCCGAGCTGCATCAGCCGCACTTCGCGCTTTCCGAGATAGATCGACATCTCGCCTTCGAAGGTCAGCGTCGGCCAGGTCAGGCCGGGAATGCTCTCGGCATCCTGGAACAGCCGCGGAAAGCGGCCGTATTCGGAATCCCAGTCCTGCTGGCCGCGCTCCTCGACCAGCCGCCTGGTTTCCTGTGAAGCGACGACGCCTTCTGCGTGATAGGCCGAGGCGCCGAGCACCCGCACCGCGTGATAATGCGACAGCACGACATATTTGATCGGCTTGTCGGTAACGGTGCGCACCCGCTCGATCACCTTGTTCGCCATCGCCGGGGTGGCCTGCGCGTCGAACACGATGCAGCCGTCGTCGCCGACAATCACAGCGGAATTGGGATCGCCCTCGGCGGTGAAGGCATAGAGATCGGTGCCGATCTCGGAGAAGGTGATCTTCTTCTCCGCCATATCGGTCGTTGATGCGAAACCTTTTGCCATTAATTCGATTTCCTTTGCTGTATCCCGGAGTCTGTCTCGTCATTGCGAGGAGCGAAGCGACGACGCAATCCAGCTTTTCTTGCTTCAAAAAAGCTGGGTTGCTTCGCTTCGCTCGCAATGACGGCTTTAAGCATGTTCATACTACTACTACTGCTGTTGCTGTTGTTGCTGGCTTGCATCCACCATCCGCCGCTTCGCCAGCTCAATCGCCTCGCGCAGCACGTCGAGATCGCCGATGTGATTGGCGAGAATGAGGACCAGCGCCGCGTCGAGATCGGCGCTCTGCTCATCGCTCAACCCGCGGTGTGCTTCGACGACGGCGCGAAATGCATCGTCCGGTTTGGCGAAATTCGAACTGGTGGACAATGCCATGTCAGAACCTCAATTGTGGCCGGTGGCGCGCGCCAGCGCAGCGTCCACCGCGGCCCGCGCCGGCTGCCGGAAGCGCGCCGCGACATAGCCGTCGGGACGCAGCAGATAGGCAGTGCCGGGCTCGGCATCGTAGCGTGCGCCGACCAGGCCGGCGGGATCGGAAAGCCCGTCATGGCCGCCGATACCGATCACGGCGACGCCATCGGGAGCCTCAACCGCCGCGCCATTGGCAAATTCGAGCAGCGTGAAGCGCCTTCCGGCCTTGATGAAGGCGTCGGTCAAATAGGCCGATTCCCCCGCTCGCGCGGCCACCGGCGCGTCGGGCATGGATGCGCCCGGCCGCGGGCCGCCGCGCCACACTTCCGTATCGGCGGTCGACAGTGGCGTCTCGTAGACCGAAGGCACCGACAGCCGTCCGCCATTGACCATGCGCTTGCCGAACTCGGTTTCCTTCGCCAGCGACAGCACAGCCTTGCGCAACCGCGCCTCCTGGTGCGAGTTAGGGGCCATGAAATCGGTCGAACGGGTCGATTCGCGGATGTTCTCGTCGGCCGCGGCGCTGCGCTCGATGTGATAGCTCTCGAGCAGCGCTTCAGGGGACGCTCGCCGCAGGATGCGATCGAGTTTCCATGCGAGATTTTCGGCGTCCTCGAGACCCGAATTCGCGCCGCGGGCGCCGAATGGCGAAACCTGATGGGCGGCGTCGCCGGCAAAGATCACGCGGCCATGGACAAACTTGTCCATCCGGCGGCACTGGAATTTGTAGAGCGAGATCCATTCGAATTCGAACTCGTCATGCCCGAGCATGCGCGCGATCCGTGGCCGCACGTTCTCCGGCTGTTTTTCGAACGC
>JAYSPJ010000696.1:0-2209 GCA_043722155.1 Bradyrhizobium sp. | reverse complement strand
CATACCCAAAATCGCCGGGATCAACGCTGCAAAAATCAAATTCCGTAAATAATCTCAGTCGCTTATTGTACTGTAATCCGTTTATGGACGGACACTAGTCTAGCGGGCCAGATCCTGTTCCAGCGCCGGCCAGCGCGCCTTGGCTTCCTGCAGAATGGGCGCCGGATCAGCATCGAAGGCATCCCGGTGTTCTTCCCGGCCGAACAAATAAAGTCGCTGTCCCACGACCAGCCATAATCGGGGGTTGCCGGCATAGGTGACGCCGCGGGCCAGATCAATCGGGTCGTAGCCGCCGAACTGGGGACCGTAGATATCGGGGCGGGCGATAAACGAAGCGCGATTGCCCTCGTTGCGGAAACGCCAGACCGCCCCGGCCTCCGACGCCTCGAACTCCGGCCTGCCGAGCTCGGCGCGGGCGTCGACAAAATAGGCCACGGGGTCATAGCCCTCGATGGCGAGACCGGTGTAACGGTTCACGATCACCCGCTCGGTGGTCTGGGCCCCGGCCGCCGAAGGAAAGCAGGCCAGCGCGGCGAGGCTTAGCGCGGAAAGGCTTGCGAGGCCGGCCAGCAAGCCGATCAAGGCTATTCCGGGGCGAAAACCCGTTCCGGAGCCGCTGCCATTTCTTTCCTGCCGTTGTGCCGTCATAGTTGGTGCCGATAACATCCGAGTCGGGGGACACTGGACGCAACCTAAAGCCGTGCCTGTTGGCATCCGGTTAAGGCGCGGGCGGGATTCGATACCCAGGGGTTTTTTTATGATTTTCGCATCACGCCTTGCCGCGGTGACGCTCGCCGCGCTGATGTGCTGGACTGTGCCCGCTTCCGCGCAGCAGGCACCGCCATCGCCATCGCCGCAGCGGCAGTCCAGTCCCAGCACCTATGGGCCGGACGAACTGGTCAACGCCGGGCACAAGTTTTTCGGCAACGTATCGCGCGGCCTTGCTTCCGTGATCGAGCGCGCGGTGAGCCAATGGGGCCTGCCGAACGGTTACGTTCTCGGCGAGGAAGGCTCGGGCGCTTTTGTCGCCGGCCTGAGATACGGCGAAGGCACGCTCTATACCAAGAACGCCGGCGACCTCAGGGTCTACTGGCAGGGACCGTCGGTCGGCTTCGACTGGGGCGGCGATGGCGCACGTACCATGACGCTGGTCTACAACCTGCCCGCGACCAACGCGATCTATCAGCGCTTTGGCGGCATCGACGGCTCCGCCTACATCATCGGCGGCTTCGGCATGACCGCGCTGACTGCCAACAACATCGTGCTGGTGCCGATCCGCTCCGGTATCGGCCTGCGGCTTGGCGCCAATATCGGCTATCTCAAATTTACCCCGCAGGCGACATGGAACCCGTTCTGACGTCCCTCCCGGGGCATCGGCACTTCTGGTTACGGATTCACGTTAACGCGGCAATGGGCTGGCCTTTTCCCCGCCCCCCATGGCATTGTGAACGATAGAGTTTTCTCGCAGAGGGACCCCCATGATCGAGCCGATCATGTATCTGGCGATCGGTTTTCTGGTCTCGATGCTGTTCGGGCTGATGATCGTGCCGCTGGTTCATAACCGCGCGGTGCGGCTGACGACCCGGCGGCTGGAGGCGGCGACGCCGCTGTCGATGGCCGAGATCCAGGCCGACAAGGACCAGCTGCGCGCGGAATTCGCGATGTCGGCGCGACGGCTCGAGATGAACGTCGATCAGCTCAAGAACAAGACCACCAGCCAGCTCGCCGAACTCGGCAAGAAATCCGATGCGATCAACCGCATGAAGCTCGAGCTTGGCGAAAAGAACGCCACGATCTTTTCGCTCGAGGCGCGCGAGAAGGCGGTCAAGGAGCAGTTGCGGGCGACCGAAGAGGAATTCACCGCCAAGACCGAATCGCTGCGCGACGCCGAGCAGGCGCTCAAGGACAAGCAACTCGAACTGGTGAAAATCAACGCCGAACTGTCGGACCGTTCGATGACGGCGGACAGCCGGCAGGTCGAGCTGGTGACGGTGCGCGCCCAGATCGACGCGCTCAGGAGCCGCGTCGGCGAAGCCGAGAAGGATTTTTCCGCGACGCAGGTCCGGCTCGAACAGGAACGCAGCGATTTCGACAAGGCGACGCGCGAGCTCGTCGAGGCGCGCAGCCGCGTCGAGAATTTGAGCCAGCGCGTCACCGATCTCGACCGCCAGCTGATCCTCCAGGTCAAGGAAGCCGAAATGCTCGGCAA
>JAYSPJ010000695.1:0-1980 GCA_043722155.1 Bradyrhizobium sp. | reverse complement strand
ATGAGAATCACCCGCGACCCCCGCCGCGGCATGGGGAAGGCCATGAAAGGGGGGCGGGGGAGAGTCACGGTCGAGGTGAAGATTTCACGCTGAGGGGCCGCCTTGGGTGAAGGGACGCGGCGGTCACTCGACCTTTGCGGCGCTTCGCCTAAAGTGATCCGGCTCGAACCGGGGGTGCGCGTGACGAACAAGCTTTTCTATGGCGACAATCTGGATGTGCTGCGGGGCAAGATCGACAGCGAGAGCGTCGATCTTTGCTACATCGACCCGCCGTTCAATTCGAAGCGCAATTATTTCCAGATCTACAACAATCAGGGCAGCGAGGACCGGGCGCAGGCGCAGGCGTTCGTCGATACCTGGGAATGGGGCGAGGAAGCGATCGAGGGGATCGAATGGATCACCGACATCGCCCAGCTCCAGAACGGCAAGCTGACCGAGCAGACCGTCGAATTGATCCGCGGGCTGGAAAAGGTGCTGAAACGCGGCAGCTTGCTCGCCTACCTTGTCCACATGACGCTGCGCATCGTCGAAATCCACCGCGTTCTGAAGCCGACCGGCAGCTTCTACCTCCACTGCGACCCGACCGCCTCGCACTATCTGAAGCTGGTGTTGGATGCGGTGTTCTGCGGGCAGGGTGGGGATTACGTAAATGAGATCGTTTGGAAGCGAACGAGCGCCCACAATGATCCGGGTTGCTGTGGCAAAATCCACGATGTAATTTTCTTCTACAGCAAGAGCCGTACGCACGTCTGGAACGCAGTCTATACGCCATATTCCGAAGAGTACATCCGAGCTGAATTTCGCCCTGATGAAAGTGGGCGGCTTGTAAAATACGAGAATCTTACCGCTCCCAGCCACGGACGCAATTCGAACCGTGATGAGTGGCGTGGTACGAACCTTCCACCCTCTCGTATGTGGAGCCGTAAACTCGAAGATCGCGAGAAGCTGTTCGGTCAAGGCAAGATCAAGACCACGCCTGATGGCCGACCGATCATGCGCGGCTTAAAAACATATCTCGACGAGCTTCCTGGAGTCCCGTTGCAGTCAGTATGGGCAGACTTGACGCGCATCGGCAACACATCGGGCGAGCGCCTCGGCTACCCCACCCAAAAACCCGAAGCCCTCCTCGAACGCATCATCCGCGCCTCGTCCAACGAAGGCGACGTCGTGCTCGACGCCTATTGCGGGTGCGGGACGACGGTGGCGGTGGCGCAGCGGTTGGGTCGCCAGTGGATCGGGATCGACATCACCTATCAGTCGATCTCGCTGATCCTCAAACGATTAGCTGACAAATATCCCGCCGACTGGCCGGCGATCGAAGCCAATATTCTGCTCGACGGCGTACCGCGCGACCTTGAATCGGCGATGGCGCTGGCCAACCGCAAGGACGACAAGACCCGCAAGGAATTCGAGAAATGGGCGATCCTTACCTTCTCGAAGAATCAGGCGCGGATCAACGAGAAGAAGGGCGCGGACGGCGGGATCGACGGGATCGCCTATTTCCTGCTCGACAAGGACAGCAACGGCAAGGCGATTTTCCAGGTCAAGTCGCGGCCGGGCAATCGCGGCGACCTGGCGACGCTCAACAGCGACCGTCAGCGTGAGAAAGCTGAATTCGGCTTCCTGATCTGCACCTCCTTGCCGACCAAGCCGATGCGCGACGAAATCGCGGCGGCGGGGAAATACAAACACCCGCTGCTCAGCCGCGAGGACGACCGGTTGCAGGTGGTGACGGTGGCTGAGCTGTTCGCGCCGCACAACAAGCGCCTCGACCTGCCGATGGCGCGGGCGGATGCGATCAAGTCGGCGGCAGCGCGGGGAGACGAGGACAAGCAGGCGAGCCTGCTTTGAGCGCGCGATCCCGCTGGTCCGGCTTTCGGCTCAGCCCGCGAGGATCGTCGCCGCGATTTCCTCGATCGTGCCGGCGACGAGGATCGCGTCGCTGCCGATGATGCCGACCTTGGTCTGGTTGTTTTCGTG